>JAKQBV010000173.1 GCA_029573925.1 bacterium | reverse complement strand
GTCTCTTGCGGCGGCCTTTTCGGGATCATAAATCACCAGCTTTCGGGGCTTTTACTTCTCTTTCTTGCAATTCTATTTTGGATGCTTTTTGGTGTAAACCCTTTTACAACGATTCTTTTACACTTTTTCAGGGAGGACTATAATATCTTCGGCTTTAAACTTCGGAGGCTGACTATGAACATCGTGGACAAAGCAAGTCTGTTGAAACACCTCATAAATTGGCGGCTGACTTGGGCCAAAAGGAACACTCATTACACGTTCACAGTTCCCGGCAATCCGAAATTCATGGGGCCGAGAGACGCGGTTAAACTGATTAAAGACGGCTCGGTGGTAGCCACCTCCGGACTCGGCGGAAACCAGCGCGCTTCGATAATGTACTGGGCCGTGCAGGAGATGTACAAGGAGACCGGCAAACCGCGCGACCTGACATTCTGCTCCATTGGCGGACACGGCGGGCGAGGCATCGCTCCCGGCACTGTCGAAGAAATGGGACTCCCCGGCCTCTGCACAAGGTTCTTCGCCGGACATCTGGAAACATTCAAGGCTCAGCTTAAACTCGGCGACGAAGGAAAATGCGAGATACAGGTCATTCCTCAGGGGACGGAAGCGAGGCTCTTCGCCGCTCAGGCCAGAGGCGAGGACTCTCTTCTCACTCCCACCGGCGTCGGCACTTTCATCGACCCCAGAGTCGGCAGAGGAACTCCGCTGAACGACCCGAACGGCAAACAATACGTCGTGCCGGAAGGAGACCAACTTCGATTCAGCATCCCGAAGATTAATGTTGCTCTGTTCAACGCGCCCGCTGCAGACCGCAAAGGAAACATTTATGTGAAAAACGCCTCGATGATAGGCGAAAGCTATGAGGCCGCCATGGCCGCCAAACGCAACGGCGGAATCGTCATCGTAAACGTCGGCCTTATCGTCGATGAAGGATATGACGATATTTTTCTTCCGGCGGACAAGGTGGACGCGATTGTTTACTACCCCCGCACTGAGCAGACCGGCTCGATCTATCATAACAAACCGCTGGACTTTTTCACCACTAATAGCTCGACTCCGATTGAAGAAGGCGTCGCTAGGTCGAAGTTCGTCAACCAAGTCCTTGGAATCACGCCGCGCCGCAACGAGGTGGACAACGCGCTTGCGCGCCTTGCCGCTTCCACATTCGCTGAAAACGCCCGCAAAGGCATGAATGTGAACGTCGGCGTCGGGTTGCCGGAGGAAGTGTGCAGGCTACTTTTTGAAGGAGGACTTCTCAACGATGTGAAGCTGCTGGTCGAAAGCGGCGTCATAGGCGGAGTTCCGGCCCCCGGAGTATTTTTCGGCGCTTCCATCTGCCCCGAAAGAATGATTTCCTCTCCCTCCATATTCGACATGTTTTTCGAAAAGCTCGACGTTACGACTCTCGGTTTTCTTCAGGTGGACAGCGAAGGCAACGTGAACGTTTCCAAAAGAGGCGAGGGCGCTATCAACTATGTCGGGCCGGGCGGTTTCATGGAACTGACCACCGCGGCCAAAATGGTCAATTTCGTCGGAACCTTCATGGCTCATTCGAAAATGAGCATTTCCCCGTCCGGCCTTAAAATCGTCAAACGCGGCAAACCAAAGTTCGTAGACAAAGTGGACGAAATAACATTCAGCGGGCGCGAAGCGCTGAAACGCGGAATGAAAATTTTCTATAACACGAACGTAGGCGTTTTCAGACTGACGGAGCGCGGAGTGGAACTATGCCGCGTTATGCCCGGCGTCGATATCAAACGGGACATACTTGATTTCTGCCCGATGAAGATAGTTCTTCCCGAAAACGGCAATATCCCGGTGGTCGGCAAAGAGATAGTGACCGGCGACGGATTCAAACTGTCGCTGAAAAGCTAGGCGCGCAGGCGAAACACACGGGCTAAAACTGCTTGAACCACAGCAGCGCGATAACCATAGCGCACAATACGATAGGCAAAGCGGCGCGGGTGAAAGCGCTCCATGAGCGTCTTCCGCCGAACTTTTTCCACTCGACCGGATACAGCGATTCCCCCGGTAGATATGCGTCTTTGTCGAAGAATCCGAACGCGACATCTATTCTCGCGATTATCCTCTGCAGCTCGCATATCTTGTTGTAATTCTTCAACATGAAGTAAACGGCGACATCAGTTATCATTACGAAAATAATTGTTCCCGCGCATTTAACCGTGAGGCTGGAAAGAACTCCGGCGGCGGGCGGATACAGACTAATCACCCTAAAACTGAGCAGAAAAAACAGAATCGTCACCGCGCCCGCAGTCGTGTCCATCTTGTGCCTTTGCATAAGCTCGTTCTTGTGCGCTTCGTATGCTGCTTTCAAGACTGAAATCTTATGCTCGTCCATTTCACGATTTCCTTTCCTGAGCGGCTTTGCGGCTGTCAGAACGGCGACAATGCGCCTTCACGCCGCAATCTCATTTGAAATCGAATTATCCTAAGTGGTATTCATATCACAATTTACAGCAGGCAGTCAATAAAAATAACAGCCGCGTTTGCGACGGGGGACAACTATAGTTCATTTAGACGCGAAAAGGGTTATTTGCAGACTTTTACATCGACAATTTCCACGTCGAACGTCAATTGTTTTCCGGCCAGCGGATGATTAAAATCCGCGACGACAGTCTCTTCATCGACGGAAATGATATTTAAAGGGATATTGTTTCCATTCTCGTCGCAGGCAATGAATCGCGCTCCGGCGCGGACATCTGCTCCGTCAGGAAACGCGCTTCTGGGGATGCTCTTCATCTGTTCGGGGTCTGACTCGCCATAAGCTTCGGACGGCTTGACGGCGAAGCTTTTCTTGTCGCCCGGTCTCATTCCGATCACATTGTTTATCATTCCCGCAATAATGGGAGATTCCCCGACAGTGAACTCGAGAGGCTCGCGGCCTGCCGAACTGTCCACTTCCGTTCCGTCATCGAGTCTTACCGCGTAGTGCATCTTCACAGTGGAGCCGTATTCTATTTCTTGCATTTTTATCTCCTTGGCCGATTCTCCCGGTCATTTCAAATGGGGACAGCCTTCTTTGCAAATGGATTTAACAAAACTGAAACAGTCGCCAATTCAATTGGCCGACGCAACTCGAACAAGCGATTCCGCGTCGCGGTTCGCCGCCTGATATCGTGAAGAGGTTATTGCTTCTTCTTGTACTTATCTTTGTTCTTCAACCTTTTCTCTTCGTTGACATCCGAATAATTCTTATAAATCATGTCAAAGACCGGAGCTCCGATTTTTTCATCTCCGGGCAACTTATCCATGACGAATGGAACCATTATTATTATGAGTTCCTGTTCGTCCACGTAGTCGGACTGACGCCTGAAAAGATTGCCTATTAAGGGCATGTCTCCAAGGAGCGGCATTTTCTTGACTCTGGTTTTATTGTCTCTCCGTATCAAGCCGCCGATGATGACTTCCTCCCCGTTGGCAACCTGAACTATGGAATTGGACTCCCGCACGATGATGTTCGGCGACTGCGGCAGAGCGCTGTCGAGCATAGTGGTCGCTCCCTGCGCGTTCGCCCCGTATTCCGTTCCCGCTATGGAGTCCACCATATCCATCAATCCCATCGGGGGCGTTTCTTTGAAATGCAGCTTGAAATCGGATTCCATTTCGGAGAGTTCCGGATGTATAAGAAGGCTGATATCCTTTCCGTTCGAATGCACGCGCGGCAACACATAAAGCGACATCCCTATGTGTTTGTAGTCGGTCTCCTTTGATGTCACAGCCACGCCTTCCTTTGATACCATTGTGGTTCTTTCAAGAGGTATTTCTTTGCCTACTCTTATCATCGCGGGCTGTCCGTCGATGGTGGCTATCGTCGGATTGTTAAGAATCTTTGCCTTGTTGTTCTGCAGAAGCACGTGCAGATTCATGTACATCGTCTTGATTCTTTCTTGCAGCGTTTTCTGGGTCGCTATGGAGATGTCATATTTTCCTTCAGCGAAATCTCCGGTAAAAACGCTCGTGCCGTACTCGTTGAAGCTCGGAAACTCGATGCTGTCGGCTCCGCGGTCGTTAAGATTGTTTCGGTTCACTTCGAGGATAAGCGTTTTTATGACAACTTGTTTCGGCGACACATCCACCAACTCAACCACTTTTTTAACCTGTTCCTGAACCTCTTCCGTCGCCTTGATTATCAGCAAATCTTTTTTTGCGGAGACAATCTGCTCGTTGGGAAGCATTCTCGTTGTTTCTCCCTGCTGTCTGCCGCCGATGGACAGCGAAGGAGCCGTGTTTTTGGAAGTTGGGCCGCTGTACGCCACAACCACGTCGGGGACAGGCCTCAGTCTCATTGATAGAAGCATATCCCTGACCGTCTCGGCGTCCGCATAATTTAACTGAATTTTCTCTATAACAAGCGGCTCATTGCTTTCATCAAAGCTTATCGTCGCCGATGCGGGCACGATGTGGAACCTTCCTGATTCATGAAAATAGGACAGACCGTATTTTCTTAGCATTTCCGCGAGGGCCGCGTCGAGCGCCATATTCTTGAAAGAATGCGTGACCGATGTCGCCGACACAATGTACTGTGCCGCGGGATCTACGTACACCGCCGCTCCCGTTCTGGCGGATATTTCGCGTAGAACCTGCGCGAGTTGAGCGTTCTTGGCGTTCATTGTTATAGAACGCCCGTCGGCTCCGGCTGATATTTCCAGTTCGCCCATCGCCGGGGCAAGTGTCGTTCCGGCAATAACTGTCGGTCTGCCTGACGAAATGAGAGGTTCCTGCGAGATGGGCAGCGCGGGCCTTTGATTCGGAAATTCCGCAAAGGAGGGAAATAAAGCCGCCTCCCATTGAGACACCAGAACCGCGTCGTCTCCGTATCTTGCCGCTGCGGTCATCACTTCGCTTCCGGCGGCGGTCACGACGTCTCCCTTGCCGGGCGTTCTTCCCATTACGCTTTTGACGATGTCGCAGTACACGTATCCGCTGCGGGAAAAGCTTACCTTCGCAACCGCGATGACTCTCTGGTTGCTTCTTGTGACCAGCACATAATCTCCCGGCTGATACGCAAGCTCGTCTTGCGCCATGAAAGAGAACGAATTGTGGTAAGCCGAGTCAACGACGTCGAGTCTGTACGCTCCGAGCGAAATCGATGCCGACGCCGCTATTACCACTACAAGAGCTTTTAGAACTCTAGAATATTTCATAACTACCTCCATGCGGATAAAACGCAAAAACAAGATTATCATTATGAATATTCAAAGTCAATATGAACGCCGGAGGAGTGGCTGTTTTGTCGTTTGCGCCCCCTGCATCGTGAAGAACGTCGTTTGATTAAAACGGCTCCGTATGTTATCATTTCGCAGCTAGAAAAGGAAGAATTATGACTCAAAACATCGGAAGAAGCTGTGGTCGGCGGGATTTTATTCGTCGCAAACTCCACGAAACTTATATCGCCAAGCAGTTCGACAATACCGATGTCTGGGCCGGCAACATGAAGCTTCACGCCGGAAAAGATATCTTGCCGTCAACCCTTCAGAGATTCTTCATCGACACGACTAACCCCGAATCGGGGACTGAGATACGGATTTCCGCTGAAATTTATATCAAAGGCGTTACGGACGCCGCTCCGCTCCTAGACGGAGAAATCGACGCCGCTCTCTGGACGGATATAAATAAACACGGCATAGTGGACAAAACCGGCGCGCACTTTCCCGATTTCGGTTATCTCGTTCCAATGTCGATCTTGCGAAATCCGGACGGCTCTCCGGTCATGAGCGGAAACAACGCGGTGTTCATTTCCGAGCCTGTGCGGATTGAAAAAACGGGCGCATTCAGCTACACCGTGCAGTTTTCGGCGGACGACAGCGAACTCGGCGACATCTCAAAATCTTGGATGTGCGTCAACGACATAGCTCACAACAACGATGGGACTCTGGCAGTCAGTCCTTCTCGCGTTCTCGATTGCCCTTCCGTCATGGAGATTTGCGTAAGGAAATACGGAGCAAGGATCGAGAACGGCAAATTTGTAAGCGGATGTTTCGCCAACGTGACTAGCGATATTAAGAACATACCGGCTGACATAATATATCTTCTTCCGGTATTCGAGACAGGCACAGGCGATATTTTTACCGGCGAAGACGTTCGGAAAGGCGAACTCGGAAGCGTGTACGCGGTAAAGGATTTTTACCGTCTCGACCCCGCGTACGCAGGCGACATACGAAAGAAAAACTTCGCGGCGCTGGCTTCGGACGGTTTAATAACCGATTCTGATATTTCGGATGTTTTCAAGAGAGGCAAACCGAACGACATAGAATACGCGGCGGACTTGAAGAAAATCAAAACAAGCGCTGAGGCGTTGAGAATTCTAGGCGAAGACGCCGCCGCCCAGTTGGCCGCCCGCGCAGCGCTCCGCGATCTTGTGAACGCCGCGCACTCGGCGGGCAAGCTTGTCGTCTTCGATCTGGTGCTTATGCAGACGAGCAGGGACAGTTCTCTGATAAAAGAGCATTTGGACTGGTACGAACTAGACGAGAACGACGTCCCAAAGATACACAGCATCGCATGGCTGGTTTATTCGGACGTGGCTCTGTTCAGGCTTAAATTCAACAGGCCGCTACAGAACTACTTGAGCGCAGTGGCTCCGTACTGGATGAAAACGTGCGGATTGGACGGCGTGAGAATCGACGCCAGCCAGACGGTCGATCGCATCTTTCTGAAACAGATAAAAAACAGAATTAACGAAGCAAGACCGGACGCGATTGTCATCGGCGAAACCCTATGTCCTCTCGATGAGGCTTTGGACATACCGGCGGATATCATTTATTCGCTGCTTGTGGACAATCATGTGAATGTGGACAGGGCGACGCCTTATTATGACCTGTTCGAGACATACCACCGCATGTTCCCGCGCGGCGCGCGCGCTCTGGCGTATTTTGAAAATCACGACAGCGACCGGGCTTCGGCGCGGTGGATGAAAACATTCGCCGAAATCCTTGATTCCAATCCGGCGACACAGGAACTCTGGAGTTTTATTAAAGTCGCAAAGCATAATTCATATCCTGAAGTTTTAGCCGCGCTAAAGAGCTTGCAATGCTCGATGATAAACGTTTTCTCCGGCACGGCGGACGCGGTGAACTTCTGTTGCGCGCTTGAAAATGGAACCGACTTCGTCGAAACGACGCGCACTGATTTCGAAAAAGAGACGTTGCTGGACTTTTCAAAAAGAGACAGAGGCGCGGGCGCAATGGCGCATCAAGCTTATATGTCTCTTTATAAACTAAAAACCGATCTTTCGATCATCGCTCAAGGAAGCGTGTTCTATTTGAGAGAGAACCTATCGCTCGGTCACGACGACCGGGTGTTTGCCTTGATCAGATATAATGCGCGCGAAGCGTTCGTTTTTGCCGCTAACCTTGATCCGGCATCAAGGAGAAAAGCGACTTT
>JAKQBV010000168.1 GCA_029573925.1 bacterium | reverse complement strand
GCCTTCGCCGGACACGTCGCGAGTGATGGAGGGGTTTTCCGTCTTGCGCGCTATCTTGTCTATCTCGTCAATGTAAACGATGCCTCTGGAGGCGCGTTTGATGTCGTAATCGGAAGCCTGAATGAGCCTCAGTAAAACGTTCTCGACGTCTTCGCCGACATAGCCGGCTTCGGTGAGCGAGGTGGCATCCGCGATGGCGAAGGGCACGTCAAGCATCTTGGCCAGCGTCTGAGCGAGAAGGGTTTTCCCGACCCCCGTCGGCCCGACCATCAGGATGTTGCTCTTCTGTATCTCCACGTCGTCGGCGGTTTCAGGGGCGTTGATTCTCTTGTAGTGGTTATAGATGGCGACAGCCAGAACTTTCTTGGCGTGGTCCTGTCCGATCACATAGCTGTCGAGGTAGTCGCATATCTCGCGGGGTTTCGGGAGGTTCTTGAAATCCAGTTCAGTCTCGGAAGGCTTATAAAGCTCTTCCTCGATAATCTCGTTGCACAGGTCGATGCATTCTTCGCAGATGTAAACGCCGGGGCCTGCGACCAGTTTTTTAACTTGGTCTTGGGTCTTCCCGCAGAAAGAGCATCTCAGTTTGCCTTTGTCATCAGTAAACTTGAACATCCAACCTCCGAGGCGGAATATTCGGCCCGCGCCGCCCGCCGCCGGGAATGATTCCCTGCGATAGTTTTTTTCAGCCTCTCCGCCCGGCGCGGCGCATTGATCCCGCGCCGTTCGTTTCCATCTATGATAAAAACTTATCTGGCTTCCGGCAAGAGAACTTTATCAATAATTCCGTATTCGAGCGCCTCTTCGGCTGACATGAATTTGTCGCGCTCGGTGTCCAGAGCGATTTTGTCAATCGGCTGGCTCGTATGTCCCGCTATTATCGAGTTGAGTTTATCGCGGACTTTCTTCATCTCTTCGGCCTGAATCGCGATGTCGGTGGCCTGACCCTGAAAACCGCCAATCGGCTGGTGAATCAGGATTCTCGAATTGGGCAGAGCGTATCGTTTGCCTTTTGCGCCCGCGCACAGCAGAACGGCTCCCATGCTGGAGGCCTGTCCGACGCAGATCGTCGAGACGTCCGGTTTGATCAACTGCATGCAGTCGTATATCGCCAGCCCGGCGGTCACGGAGCCGCCGGGGGAGTTGATGTACACGTCTATGTCTTTGGTGGTGTCCTCTTTTTCGAGGAAAAGCAACTGGGCCATCGCAAGGTTAGCTATGTCGTCGTTTATGGCCGTGCCTATGAACACTATCCTGTCCTTGAGCAGCCTCGAATAAATATCATACGAGCGCTCTCCCCTGTTTGTCTGTTCGACTACTATCGGAACGAGTGTCATATTATTTTTCCTCTCCTTCCGGATTGCCGTCGGCCGGAGCCGCAGGTTCGATTTCCGTCTTCGCCGTTTCCGTGTCCGTCTTCGGTTCCGGAGCCGGGTCGTCCATGAACTTCACCCTGCCCCTGAGCAGCCTCATCACTTTCCGCTCCCGCACCTCCGTCCTCAGATGCGCGAGAAACTCCCGGTTCTTCATCAGCTTCTTCATATCGGACTTCTGAAGCCCGTTGCGGTATGCGTACTGCAACAGCTCCATTTCAAGCTCCTGCGGGAATATTTCCATGTTTTCCTGAGTGAATAGCCTGTCGAAGATAATCCGGCGCTTCACTTCGTTGCGAGCCGAGTGATATTCCTCGTCTTTCATCTCGTCGAGGTCTTTGCCCTGAGCGGCCGCCCAGTCTTCGATAGTCTTGCCTTCTCTTTCGAGCGCCGCCTCATATCTGTCGAATCGCTCCTGAATCTCGTCGAGAACCAGCTTGCGCGGCACTTCTAGATATGTGGTGTCAACCATCCTCTGAATCATCTGTTCGCCGACTTCCTGTTCGTGCCTCTGCACTTTCATTAGGCGAATCTGTTTTTCTATGTCTTTCTTGAACGCGTCGGCATCCGCGTAGTTGCCGATTTTTTTCAGGAATTCCTCGTCAATCTCCGGAACTTTCGCGCTTTCGATGGACACCAGAGTTATCGTAACAGTGGTGTCCCTGCCCGCGAGGTCAGGGTTCTGGTAGTTCTCCGGATACTTCACCGGGAACTCCTTTTTCTCGCCCGGTTTCATGCCGACGATGTTGTTCTCGATTTCAGGAAGCATCTCGCCCTCGCCCATCCTGAGGACGAGTCCCTCGCGGTTGTCCACCAGAACGGCGTTCTCCGCCTTGATTTCATAGTTGATAGTGACGCGGTCGGGTTCGGCGCAACCGCGGTCGTCTGTCATCGGAGCAAATTCGGCGGCGCGTTTGCGCATCGCGAGAACGGCCTCTTCGACTTCGGCCTCTTCCACTTTCACTTCTCGGTTGAGCTGAACGGGGATGATGTCGTATTCGCCAAGCTCAAAATCCGGCAGGGCCTGAAGCTTGAACTTAACCTCTAGGGCTTCACCCGCCTTGAGCGTCGGGAACGGATCGAACTCCGGCTCGCCGATGGGTATGATTTTTGACTGTTCGATGGCCTTCTCGTACACGTCGGGAAGCAGGTCGTTTAGAGCCTCAGCCGCGATGCCTTCCTCGCCGACCATGCTCTTGATGACTTCGCGCGGGACTTTTCCCTTGCGGAATCCCTTAATCGCCTGCCCGGAGGCCATCCGCTGATATACCCGGCTGATAGCCTTGTCGACCATTTCCTTGGGGGCCGTGATTTCGATCTCGATGTTTTCGTTGTCAATCCTGTTTGCTTTTACTTCCATGATGAATGTCCGTCCTAAATATCCGTCCGCCCGACCGGCGCCGGACGTCTGTTTGATTTTGAGAACTCTGACGTTGAAATCGCAGCCTCTGGGAGCAAAAAAAAGAGCCGGCAAGGATTCGAACGCCGGGCGCGGCGCCGGCCGCGCCCTGAAATGTTAAAAGCGGGAGACGGGATTTGAACCCGCGACCCCTGCCTTGGCAAAGCAGTGCTCTACCACTGAGCTACTCCCGCGTTTCCTGCAAACATCTTTTTATTTTCTTCTTCCAATCCCCGGCGAGATATGGGCAAGGAGAGACTTGAACTCTCACGGGGTTTCCCCCACCAGATCCTAAGTCTGGCGCGTCTGCCAGTTCCGCCACTCACCCCTGCTCTATCTCACATGGGCCGTAAAGGATTCGAACCTTTGACCTTGGGATTAAGAGTCCCCTGCTCTACCAACTGAGCTAACGGCCCGATCTCCAGACAGCTCTTCAGGCCGCCCGAACTATTGCTTTTTCTTCTCTTGTCTCCCGGCCGGTCCGCGCCGCCGCTATTTTATCGTTTCCCTGACAAGGTCTTTCAGCGCCTTGCTCGGCCTGAACGACGGCGTCACCGTCTCATCTATCTCAATTCTTTCCTGCGTCTTCGGGTTGATTCCTTTGCGGGCTTTCCTTCTCTTTATCTTGAACGCCCCGAATCCTCCCACATTAATTTCCTCTTCCCTCAATAGGCAGTCCCTTATTATTCCGAAAATCGTCTCGACCGCCGTAGTCGCTTCTTTCTTTGAGAGGTTCAGCTTTTCAGCCACCAGATCTATCATCTGGAGTTTATTCATCTCTCACCTCCTCAAAATTTCCTCTTTCTCTAGTATTTTTAATACATCTTTCAAAATCGCGTCAAATTATAATAAGATTCCCGCTGACCTACAACACCCTTTTCAAAAAAAATCCTTTTACTCTGCGGATACTGCGAAATCTGGCGCTCCACGCGCCTGCCCGCCGCCTCACTTGCCCCCGGAAAAACTCCCGTACAACATGAAGCACAGATTCATCAGCCCGAAAAACGCCAACCCTACCATCGTCCCCACCCCGGCGGCCAGTATGTACCTGTACATCGGCACATCCGTGATTTCCTTCGAAAACAGCTTGCTCAAGAATCCCATGTCTGTTCTCCATTAAAAAACCTTTTAGATAATACAGTATATCTTTAAAAAATCAAGGCGGCGCAAATAAAATTAGACCTTCCCGTAAACGTGAAAAAAACGATGAATGAAGCGAGGCCTTTTTTCTGCTATAATTTCCCGGTCGAACAGGTCAAGACGGAGGGATACCATTGAAGTATTCTTATGTGGCAATCATTGAACAGGACGAAGGCGGGCATTACGTTGCGAGCGTGCCCTGCGTCGAGGCCTGCTACGCGCAGGGAGCCACGCCGGAGGAAGCGGCGGAAAACCTTGCGGACGTCCTAGAGATGCGACTGCGCGATATAATCGAGGATGGCGGCAGTCCGCCCAACCAATGCCGCTTCATTATGAGAACAACTGTCGAGGCGGACGTATGAGCGAAAAACTCCCGGCGGTCAAAAGCCGCGAGGTTATCTCCGCCCTCGGCAAACTCGGATTCAGGGAAACGCGCCGCTCGAAGGGAAGCCACGTGCAGTTGGCGGACGATTCGGGACGCCGCGTCACCGTCCCCGCCCGCTCCGGCGCGGACATCTGCTGCGGACTGATGCAGAAAATCATTCAGAGCGCGGGCGTCTCCAAAGAACAGTTCATTGACGCATTGCGATGATAAACTGAAAACTCCGGAGGTTCTACAATGGAAAAAGACGCTTATGGAAGAATAAGGAAAGAAGACTCCGTCCTGCTGATAATCGACGTGCAGGAAAAATTCGTGCCGCACATCAGGAATATCGACGAAGTCATAGCCAACTGCGCGCGAATGGCGTCGGGATGCCGCGCGCTCGGCGTCCCCGTAATCGTCACCGAGCAGTACCCGGAAGGACTGGGCCGCACCGTGCCCGAAGTTCAGGAGGCCATCGGCGACGCCGCTATTTGGGAAAAGACAGCGTTCAGCGTTTTCGCGGACGACGCGATAGCATCGGAGATAGAGAAACTGGGGCGACCTAACCTGATGCTGGCGGGAGTCGAGGCCCATGTGTGCCTCATCAAAACCGCGCTCGACGCGCTTGCCGCCGGATACTCCGTCCACTGGATAGACGACGCGATATCGTCCCGGACCAAAGGGAACGTCCGCGCCGCCCGCGACCGCGCCCGCCGCTGCGGAGCCTTCCCTTCAAGCGCCGAAATGGCCCTGTTCCAACTCATCTCCTCTTCCAAAGATGAGCATTTCCGCGCCATCAGCAAACTCGTGAAGTGAAGCCGAGCCAGCTAAACCGCAGGCAGACGCAAAACGACCGCATTGGCGTTGTTGCTATTCCACCTTCATGTTTATGTCTGATCATGCTCTTTTAGTGCCTCGTGTCTCGAAATGCCTGCCTGAGAGCAAACTGTTCTTAAGGTTGAGCCATTCTGTCAATCGGAACATCGATGGGAAACATGGTCATCTGACGCCCACTCCCGCCTCGGCGACAAATACTTCATGGACAGGCGATTCCTCCTCGAAGGAATCCGTTCCGAACGTCTCTATGTGGAAACCTATCGCCGACTTCACATCTGCGAGCGCTTCTTCATTAGTGTCGCCTTCCCCGATGATAATTTTCCTAAGCCCAGCGGGTATGCCACATATCCGTCGGGATGCTTTTCCACAATGATTTTGAATTGTTTCATCGCGCTCTCCATTCAGGTTACTAATTATATTCTAGCTTGAATCCTCACAGTTTTACAGCCCCTAATAAATCGGCAATCTCAAATAAAATGTTTGCCCATGACACACAAGTTAATAAACAGTTGCTCCAAAATCTTTCTAACAAATTCATCATTCGTCGTCTGAGCAACAAAAAAAGGGTTAGTCGATTTTGACGAGGGGGGCGTATCTGGCGGAGAGGCGTTTGATTCCGATGTTTTCGAAGGCGACGCAGATTTCATCTCCCTTGAAAGAGACGATTCTGCCGGTTCCGAACGCGTTGTGAGCCACTTTGTCGCCTGCGCGGAATCCGCATTTTTCGCGAATAATCTCCTCATCGACGCCGTCGAAGCGGTCGGAGTCGAAGCCGCGTCTGGAAGCGGCGCTCTTTTTTGATGAAGCGCGGCGCGGAGCGGAATAGTCGTCGTCCGCAGGTTCGCGGCTGAAGTCGTCCGCGTCGGCTCCGCCGAGCCTGATTGCCGACGACCGCTCTACAGCTTCATCCAAACCGCCGCCGGGAGCCGTGTCGAAGAAGCTTTCGCCGGGGCGGGCGCCGCCGCGCGCTCCCTCCAGCATCTTGAACCTGTCAGGGCCGATCTCCATTATGAAACGGGAGATGTCGTTGTTGCACGCGACGCCGCGAGTCATTCTTCCCTTGCAGGCGGAAAGATAGAGAAGCTCTTTCGCGCGGGTGACGCCGACGTAGCACAAGCGGCGCTCCTCGCGGTCCCCGTCGGCGTCGCCCAACGCGTTGCCGTGCGGCAACAGCCCTTCCTCAAGTCCTACTATGAACACGACAGGAAATTCGAGGCCTTTCGCGCTGTGGAGGGTGAGCATTCTGGCGCGGCCATCGTCGCTCTCCTCGACATCGGCGTCCGAGACAAGGGAGACTTTTGAGAGGAATCCTTCGAGCGTGGGCTTGGCGGCTTCTTTGGCGTACTCGTGAGCGAGCTTGTAGAACTCCTCCAAGTTTTCTGCGCGGCTTACTCCTTCCTGCTTGTCCATCAACTCGACGTATGAATAGTAGCCTGTGTCTTCTAGGACGGAGCGGACGAATTCCGGGACAGGAACGCCGTCTCGCAGGCTGTGAAGCCGGCGCAGCGTCCCGATAAGGGGCGCGGCTTTGGCGGGAAACAGCTTTGAGGCCGCCGCCGCTTCAGCGGAGATGTCTATCAGCGAGCCTGCCTCGCGGGCGGCCGCCTCTATTCTCGACAGACTCTTGGGGCCTACGCCGCGTTTCGGCTCGTTCGCAATCCTAGCAAACGCCACGAGGTCTCTCGGATTGTCCACGACTCTCAGGTATGCGATTGCGTCTTTGATTTCTTTTCGTTTGTAGAACTCGGTGGCTCCGATGATGATGTAAGGAAGCCCCGCGCGGATGAACGCGTCTTCAAGCGGGCGCGACTGCGCGCGCGTTCGGAAAAGGACGGCGATGTCTTCCAGCCGGTATCCCTCGTCGAGCAGGTGTCCTGCTTCGTCCACGATGAACTGAGCCTCTGCCGAATCGTCCCAAGCGAGGTGGAACATCACAGGCTCGCCGGGGCCGAGAGCGCTCCAGAGGCGCTTCTCCCTCTGCCCGGCGTTGTGCGCTATCAGCGCGTTTGCCGCGTCGAGTATGTTCTGCTTCGACCTGTAATTCTGTTCGAGAGACACGACTGCGACATTGTTGAAATCGCGCTCGAAAGAGTTCATGTTGCCGATGTCGGCCCCGCGCCAGCCGTAAATGCTCTGGTCGGCGTCGCCGACGACCGTGATGTTGCCGTCAGGCGGGCAGAGCCGCCGTAGCAGTTCGTACTGCACACGGTTGGTGTCCTGATATTCATCTACGAGGATGAACTGGTATCTGCGGCGGTAGCGGTCGCGAGTTTCCGCGCAGCCGTCGAGCAGTTCGAGGGTCTTGCCCAGCAGGTTGTCGAAGTCCATCGCGTTGTTTTCGACAAGTCGGGCTTCGTAGAGTTTGAAAATCTCGTCGATCTCTTCAGCGAGAGGGTCGAAAGATGACAGGAGCGAGGAAGGCGCGGCGGCGAAATTTTTCGAGCGGGAGATGGCGTCCATAATGCGCGCGGGAGCGTGCGAGCCTGTCATGGGGCGGTCGAGTTCCTTGAGGATTTCCTTGACGCAGCGGCGCGTGTCCGCGTCGTCGTAGATGGAAAATTTTTCTGAGTAATCCTTGAGGCTGCGGATTTCGCGCCGGAGGAGATGGTTGCAGAAAGAGTGGAAAGTGGCAAGGGTGACTTTTCGGGCGTTGTCGCCGATTAGGCGTTCGGCGCGGTCTCGCATCTCGCCGGCGGCCTTGTTGGTGAAAGTGAGGGCGAGGATTTCATAAGGCATGACGCCGAGGCCCTCTATAAGATAGGCGATTCTGTGAGTGATGACGCGGGTTTTGCCCGCTCCGGCCCCGGCCAGAATCAACAGAGGGCCTGTGAAGTGTTTGACCGCCTCGACTTGGCTCGGATTCAGTCCGTCAAGAGGGTCCTTTTTTGTCGGGTTCATCGAGGTCTATGGTCCAGCGGACTTTCTCGCCGAATTCGTTGTTTTCCACCGGCCATTCGAGTTTGTTCTTTCTCATGTATAACTCATATCCGCTGCCGAATGTTCTGCGCCGCGCGACATGCCGGAACACTGACGCGACAACAATCATTATTCCGAACATAATGAGGAACAGCCCTGTTTTTCCGCCCATCGCGCCGCCTTTCGAGAGGCGGAAACGCCGCCTCAACCTTCATCCGCATTGTAACAGAACCCCGCCCCCCTCACAAGCGCGCGGCGGCTTGCGTGAAATTGACTGTCCGTCGCGCGGGTGATACAATCCCCGATGCGTATTAATTTAATGTTAAGGAGATCAATGCCATGACAATGATCGATTATGTGGGCGCGAGGGAGATATTTGATTCGAGGGGAAACCCGACGGTTGAAGTGGAAGTGGCGCTGGAGTGCGGCGCTTTCGGGTCTGCGGCGGTTCCTTCGGGGGCGTCTACGGGGTCGCGCGAGGCTCTTGAGTTGCGCGACGGCGACGCTAAAAGGCTGAACGGCAAGGGCGTTCTCAAAGCAGTGGCGGCGGTGAACGGAAAGATAGCGGACGCCATAGTGGGAATGGACGCGTTGGATCAGGCCGAGATTGACGCGACGATGATTAAGCTGGACGGGACGCCGAACAAGAAGGAGCCTCGGATAAAGGCGAATCTCGGAGCGAATGCGATGCTGGGCGTTTCGATAGCGACGGCGAAGGCGGCGGCAAGCGCGCTGGGCCTTCCGCTGTACAGATATCTGGGCGGGGCGAACGCCAAGACGCTTCCCGCGCCGATGATGAACGTAATCAACGGCGGGGAACACGCGGACAACAATGTGGATATTCAGGAATTCATGATAATGCCGCTCGGCGCGAAAACGTTTTCCGAGGCGCTGCGGACGGGCGTCGAGGTTTTCCATTCGCTGAAATCAGTGCTGAAAAAGAACGGTTATTCGACATCCGTGGGAGACGAAGGCGGTTTCGCGCCTAACCTCGGCTCGAATGAAGAAGCCATCCAGATGCTGCTGAAGGCTATCACGGCGGCGGGATACAAGACGGTGGACAAAGGCGGCACGGTCGGGCTTGCGATGGACGCGGCGGCCAGCTCTTTCTACGACAAAAAACGCAAGGCTTACATAAAGGGCTTCAAGAGCGACAAGAAGTCGTATCTGACCACTCCGCAGATGATCGACATGTGGGTGAACTGGGTGAAAAAGTACCCGATGATAGTGTCGGTCGAAGACCCGCTGGACGAAAGCGACTGGGACGGCTGGAAGGCGTACACGGACGCGCTGGGCAAAAAAATCCAGATCGTGGGCGACGACCTTTACGTGACGAACACTTCGATATTCCGCGAGGGAATAAAGAAGGGAATCGCCAATTCGATACTTATCAAGTTGAACCAGATAGGCACGGTGACAGAGACGCTGGACGCCATAGAGATGGCGAAGAGGGCTGGATACACGGCAGTAGTATCGCACCGTTCAGGCGAGACGGAAGACACGACGATAGCCGATCTGGCGGTCGCGACGAACGCCGGGCAGATAAAGACCGGCTCGGCGTCCCGCACGGACAGAGTGTGCAAATACAACCAGTTGTTGCGGATCGAGGAAGACCTCGGCTCCGCGGCGAAATTCGGGATGGGCGTCTTCAAGGCGTAAGAGGTTTCCTCCCAAGCTGACGGGAACCGCGAGGCGGGGCGCGCGTAGCGTTCCGTCCGCGTCATCTTTATCATTTGCGAAAGGCGTTTTGACTATGGCGGAAAAGAAAGTTGCGAAAACGAAAAATGTTTCCATTCCAAAAACGGAGAAAAAACCGGCGGGAAAAATCATCGAGGAAAAAACCGCGCTGAAAAAAGCGCCCGCGAAGAAAACAAACGGCGCGAACGGAAGCGCGAAGTTCGGCGCGGATGTCTGCGGCGACATCCGAAAAGCCCTGTCTCTCGAATGGCTCGAAGCGAACGGGCTTGGAGGGTATTCGTCCGGAACCGTCGCGGGGGCCAACACGAGAAGGTATCACGGGTTGCTGGTCGCGTCTTTGAAACCGCCTGTGTCGCGTTTCGTCCTGTTGTCGTCCCTGCAGGAATGGGTGGAGACGCCGGAGGGCCGGGTGGAGCTTTCATGCAACGTGTTCAGCCCGGATGTCGTGCACCCGCAGGGGCATCTGCTCATCGAATCGTTTGCTCCGCGCCCGTTTCCGACGTGGATTTACAGAGTGGAGGGCCGATATCTGCGAAAGACGATAATGGCGCAGCGAGGGGCGAACGCGGTCTGGGCGGAGTACCGGTGGCTGGACGGAAAAATGAAGCCAGCGAAGGCCGCGCCCGCCGGGTTCAGGCTGAAAGCGCGCCCCATGATGGCGTTCAGGGGGCATCATCAGTTGACGAAAAGCAATGGCGCTTGCGACATGTCGGTCTCCGCCGCCGGCGGCGGCGCGCTCAGGATAAGCCCTTACTACGGGCTGCCCGCGATGACGATGAACGCGGGGGGCGGCTCGTTCGAGCCTCGCCCCGACTGGCACTACAACTTCGTGTATCCGAGAGAGAAAGAAAGAGGGCTGGACTTCGCGGAGGACTTGTTCACGCCCGGAGAGTTCGCCGCCCCGGAAGGCGCGGCGGGGTGGACGCTGCTGTTCTCCGTGGAGGGCGAAGAGCCGGATGTCTCTGAAGGGACGGGAGCGGCGTTCGAGCGGGAGGCGGCGGCGGAAACCGCGAGGCGGTCGGCGCTGCTCGAAAAGGTTCCGACTAAGAACGAGGCGACGCGTCGGTTGGCGCTCGCGGCGGACTCGTTTATCGTCCGGCGGCCGCCCGGATGGACGATTCTCGCCGGATACCACTGGTTCACCGACTGGGGCCGGGACACGATGATATCGTTGCCGGGGCTTGCGATAGCGACCGGCAGGCTGGACATCGCGCGGGAGATTCTGACGACATACGCGCGGCACGTGAGCGGCGGGCTGATACCCAACACGTTTCCGGACGAGGGGGGCAAACCCGCGTACAACACGGTGGACGCGCCGTTGTGGTTCATAATCGCGGCGGACGCTTACACGGCGGCCTCGCGGGACCTCTCCGCTCTGGCGGAACTGTGGCATCCGCTGGAATCAATAGTGGAAAACTACACTCGCGGCACGATGAACCGAATATACATGGACAGGGACGGCCTGATATCGGCGGGCAGCGAATACACTCAATTGACGTGGATGGACGCGAAGGTGGGAGACTGGGTGGTGACGCCGAGGCACGGAAAAGCGGTGGAGATAAACGCGTTGTGGCACGAGGCGCTGCGGGCGATGGCGCGGATGGCGGCGCTGCTGGACAAGTCGCCGGTGAAGTTCGTCGAGACGGCGGAACTGACGCGCAGGGAGTTCAACGACAAGTTCTGGAATCCCGACAAAGGCTGTCTGTACGACGTGGCGAGGAACGGCGAGAAGGACGCGGCGGTGAGGCCGAACCAGATATTCGCGCTCTCTCTGGGAGATGGGCATCTGTTGGACGAGGCGCGCAGAGAGAGCGTCCTGAAAACAGTCGAGGCGGCCCTTTTGACGCCTTATGGTTTGAGAAGTCTGGCGCGGGAGAAAGGATTCTGTTATCATGGCAGTTACGAAGGCGGAGTTCTGGAGCGGGACGGAGCGTATCACCGGGGAACGGTGTGGGGCTGGCTGATGGGGCCGTACATCAGCGCGATGTGGAACACGCGGGGAAGGAACGCGGAGACCGTCCGGCGCGCCGAACAGACGCTGAAAGCCCTCGAAGAGCATCTGGACGAAGCAGGACTCGGCTCGGTGTCGGAGATATTCGACGGGGACGAGCCGCACGCGCCGAGAGGCTGCATATCTCAGGCGTGGAGCGTGGCCGAACTGTTGCGGGTCAAACTGGAGCTTGAAGGGCTAAAGAAAGGCCTCAAATGAAAACCAACCAGAAAATGCTGACGTACATGAAGGAAAAAGGACTGATAGGGGCGGTGCGCACGCGGGACTTGTTTACCGCGCTCGAAGTGGCCGGGGCGATGCTCCGGGGCGGAATCAAGGTGTTCGAGGTATCCGCAGCGATTCCCGGATGGGCGGAAGTTATCAAGCGGCTACAGATAGACAGCGAGGCGGTCGTCGGTGTGGGCGCGGTGACGGACGCGAAAACCGCGCGTGCCGCGATAGAAAAAGGGGCGAGGTTCATATCGACGCCGGGAGTGCTGCCGCAGACGATAAGGGCGGCGAGAAACGAAAAAACGCCCGTTCTGGCGGGCGCGTTGACTCCGACGGAGATATTTCAGGCGATAGACTCGTCTGCTGACATGGCAATGATATTCCCGGCAAATTTCGCGGGCGGCCCATCATACGTCCGGCGGCTCTCCGCCCAATTTACTGGCATTAGCTTGGCTGCGTCCGGAGGAATCAGGCTGGAAAATGTCAAAGAATATTTCGACGCGGGAGCTTCGATGGTCGCCATCGGGGAGGACATCGCCAGACCCGAATGGGTTGCGGAAAGAAATTTCGAAGCGATGGAAAAACAGGCCGCCGCTATAGTCTCGGCAGTCAATTGTTCCGGGTGAATACGAGAACAGAGCGCAACCCTCTCCGCAACCCTTGAGCAAGGAACATTCAACCCGGATTCGTCTATAGAGCCGACGAACCGGAGCGATTGTTCATAGCGGCGAACTCACGCACAAAGCAAGTTTGTGCGTGCCACCCATTTATATTGTTCATGAACCCTATGTTCTATTCACTGCAAAAATGCGCCTTGCGTCTCGCATTTCATCCGCTCTGAACAATCGCTCCCGAATCCCAACGACGGATTCGGGTTCAAACGACCGTAAACCACGATAGAAACCGGCGCATGGGCGGGCGCGGCGTCCTCACCCGAATCAAATATCTTTTTTTTCTTCTAATATCATTTGTCTTTGTATATAATCATCTGAGGCGAAACAGCCTCTATATGCTATTAATCAGAGAGCGGATTTGCGTCCGGCGGAAAAATGACTGACGAGCAGACAAGAATAAACGCAAGAGAACATTACTCATATGGGAAAGTGTACATGGAGCGGGGTGAATTCGAGCGGGCGCTCGAAGAGTGCGAAGCGTCGCTGGAGCTTGAGCCGGAGGCGCCGGACACGCTGATAATGGCGGGGCAGTGCCTGATGGCGATGCAGAAAATAGAAGAGGCGTCTGAGAAGCTGGAAAAAGCAGCGCGGCTCGCCCCCGATTTCGCCGACGCCCACTACAATCTCGGCAAGGCTTACAATGAGTTGGACCTGCGGGAGAAAGCGATCAACGAGTTCAAAGAAGCGCTGAACATCAATCCGAGATACACGGCGGCGCGCAGATACCTGAGCGCGTTGATGAAGGATGCCGGAGAAGCGGAGAAGCGGACGCGCGCGGCGGCGGAACCGCAGAAACACGACGAAAAGGAAGAGCAGATATCCAAGCAGGCGAATGTGCATTTTCATCTGGGAAACGCCCTGTTTCAGAAGAACATGTATCAGGAGGCGTTGGCGGAGTTCAAGGAATCTATCAGGCTCAGGCCGAACTATCCTGACGTTCGCAACAGGCTCGGCGAGCTTTATGTGAAGAGAGGACAGTTCGGGCTTGCGCAGGAAGAATTTCTCACCGCGCTGAAGATAAATCCGAGGTATGCGCAGGCGATGCTGAACCTCGCGGAATGCTACAGAGCGCACAGCGAGCAGTTGATGGACAAAGCGGAAGAGAGTTTCCGACGGGCGCTTGAGTTCGACCCGACGAACGCGAGAGCGACGCGAGGACTTGCCGTGGTCAGGTCGATAAAAAACATAGATTTCGTATGAAGGGAAACCTTGCCGTGAAAAAGACAAAAAAGACCTCTCTGACATTTGTGGCGGCGCTTGTTGTCGCTGCGGCGCTTGTTTCAGGATGCAGCAAAAAAGCGCCCGCCCCGGAAGCGGCGCCGGCGGACGAACTAGCTGCGAAAGCTATCGCTTTAGTCGCGGATGGGAAATTCGCCGAGAGCTTGCCTCTGTTCGAGCAGGCGTTGCAATTGGACCCGGAACACCCGCGCGCCCTCTGCGGCATGGGCACGGCGAAGCGCGAAACAGGCGAGTTCGACGCCGCAATCGAGCTTTACGAAAAAGCCATCTCCGTCAAACCTGACTACGCGATCTGCATGGACAACTTGGGGATCGCCCTCATGCGGACGGGAAGTTACGACGAGGCGAAAACGCAGTTCGAAAAAGCGTCCGCTACAGACCCGGCGTACGCCGACGCGAAATTCAATCTCGGTGTTCTATTCGAACTTTATATAAAGGACATCCCGGCCGCTGTCAAAGCGTTCGAGGAGTATCTGGCGTTGTCAAAGGACGAAGCGAAGAAAGAGGAAGTGAAGGCGCACTTGGAACAGATCGTCAAGGAAGCCGGTCCGCGCTGAGGGAAAGGGCTAGACGCGGAAATAAACATTAAAGGAGCGGAGAACATCATGCCGGACAAGAAAAAAACCGACACAAATTTTGATGAAATTCAAAAAGCGATGGATGGCTTTGACAAACAATACACGGATCACCACAAGCCGCCTGAAGGAGAAGCGGTGGCGATCCGCGTAAGCGACGACGAGATGAAGGTGTACGCCGTCGTCGTTCCGCCTATGGATCACTCGAAGGAAGTGACCAAGCAGGACGTGCTGGACGAACTTAAGAAAGTGGGCGTAGTGCATGGAATAGACGAAGAGGCGATCAACGACATCTTCATGTTCGGCAGCTTCAACACCGAGGTGATAGTGGCAAAGGGAACCCCTCCTTCAGACGGAGTTCCGGCAAAGATCGAATACAAGTTCGACACTGCGGCGGAGAAGAAAGCGGAAGTAGTGGCGGACGAACACGGCAACGTTGACCACAGGAACATCAATCTTATCAAAAGCGTCGAGGAGGGAACGATTCTCGCTATAAAAATCCCGGCGATAGAGGGCAAGGAAGGAATAACGTGCCTCGGCGAGAAGATACCCGCGAAGGAAGGCCGGGACGTAAAGATGCCGGTCGGAGAAAACACGGCGGTCTCCGACGACGGGTTGACGGTAATCGCCACGCAGAGCGGGCAGCCGATCTTGCGAGACGGAAAAATCAACGTGAGCGCGGTGTACGAAGTGACCGGCGACGTCAGCTATAAAACGGGCAACATCAACTTCAACGGCACGGTGATAATCACCGGGAACGTGCAGAGCGACTTCGTGGTGAACGCCACGGACGACATAGAGATACACGGGAACATTGAGAAGGCGCACATCGAGGCGGGCGGCGACGTGCGGGTGCGCGGCGGCCTATACGGAACGGGCGAAGGCAAGATCATCGCGGGCGGCTCGATTACCATTCGCTCCGTCGAGAGCGGCATCCTAGACGCCGGACACAATATTGTCCTCGGTCAGCAGGCCAGAAGCAGCATCCTCATGGCCGGAGACGACATAATCCTCACCAACTCCAAAGGCAGCATCACCGGCGGAAAAGCCTCCTGCGGCAACATATTCGACTTGGCAAACGTAGGCTCGCCCTCGTTTACGGACACTGTGATAGAAATCGGCGTGAACCCGAAGATTAAAAACATGCACGATGAGATAAAAAAGAAGCTCGAAGACAACAAAGTGCAGTTCGAAAAGATATCCAACCATATCAAAACGCTCAAATCGAAGGGCGCCGACGCCATGAACGACAAGGAAAAGGAACTGCTCAAAAAGGTGGTTCCTCTTTTCCACAGCCTTCGCTCCTCGATTGAAGCCGACACGGCGAAAATGAACTTCCTACAGGACAAACTTAACAAGCTGGACAAGGGCAGATGCAAGGTGCGCGGCAAGACGTTCCCGGGAGTTAAATTCATCTCTCCGAACGCGTCGATGGCGGTGCGAAGCGAGATTAACCACTCCAGCTTCCATGAACAAAACGAACAGATAGTGGTCGGGCCGTACTGAGGCTGGGCGACGAAGGAGGAACAGCGGCAATGGATGAACAAGGGAAGACAACTGAAAAGAAAAAATACAGCGTGGTGGACAAGCGGTTCGATATAGACGAGATCGAGCCTGCGGACGCTCCGCCCCCCCCTCCCCCGCCCCCGGCGGCGGAGCGGCAGAAGCCTCAGGAGGCGGTTGACGAAGTTGGCGAGGACGACGCCGGGCAGGAGCGCGATTACAGAATCGAGAACGCCCTCAGGCTTGCTCTGGGAACCATAAGAGAACAGGCTCTTTTCGCTTTGGGCCTCATCATCAAGAAGAACAGATCCGCCAAGCAGGACATGGACAAGATTGCCCGCATCACAAAAATATTCAACGAGTTGTCGGACAAGTTCGCAGACGTTCTGGCGGCCGAAGGCGCGGCGGAACCGGACCAGCCCGAACCTACCATTCAAGAGGTGGTCATTTTCATATTCAATATGCTCAACGGTCAGGTCATGATGCATCTTGGGCTTATACCCAACCCGGTCACCAACCTAGCCGTGCGGGACCTTTCTCAAGCGAAACTCGGCATAGACTTCTGCGCGGCTCTGCTTGAAGCTGCCCGCTCGGAAGTCGATCCCGCTCTCGCCAAACAACTGGAAACCGTGATTTCTGAAATGCGCATGGCTTTCGTGAATCTTAAATAGTTTCGCATTATTTCATTGGAGCGGAAAATCGCTTGTTCAATCATCTGATCAAAGACTATCGGAAAAAACTCGACGACATAGAACGGCGTCTTGAGGTGTCGCTGGACCGCGACGAGGTGCAGACTCTCGGACTCAAGCTGAGGTTCCACTACAACGAGGTTAAGCACTACCGCAAGATGATGAGGGAAGTGTTTGACCGCATCGCGGAGATACAGGACAAATACGGATTCGTTCACGAGGACGAGCCGGCTGAAGAGCCGGAACAAGTCAAACCGCGAACAGCGTCGGAAGCCGAAAAGAGCGGGGATGCCGCTTCTCTGGTGTCGGACTGGATAGCCCGGCTCGAAAAGAAAGGGATAGACCCGAAGGCGCTTCTGCGCGGGGAAACTTCCACCGCTGCCGAGCCGGAACACAAGCAGGGCGAAATAAAAATCGCGGCGCGCGCCGAGGAAAAACAACCTGTCAAACCCGCCGCCGCTGAGCGCGTATCATCGGAAACAAAACCTCCGGCTCAACCTCAACGGATAACCGGAGTCAACCCAAACGCTGCGGCAAAATCTTACAACAAAACACAAACTGATTTGTCCGGCGCGAGCGCTGTGGAAAAACTTAGCGCGGACGCCATCGACGCTTTCATTCCTTCAGGAGCCGACTACCGCGACATTGAAGAAACGCCGGTCTTAGTCGAGCAAACAGCGAATCAGGCGCGGGTCGAACACGCGATAGACGCCGAGCCTATCGCGCCGCGACAGGAGATTATGGAGAATGTCGTTTCTCAAGCCGACATCGACGCTTTCGAACTAACGGAAGAAATCGCGGCCGCCCCATCGCTCGCTGACAAGTTGTCGGAATGGGCTGCAAAGCTCGCCGCAGGCGAAAGAGAAGAATCAATATTGCATGAGATGCAGTCCCTCGCGGACGACTCTGAGACGGCCGCGATGGAAGTGTCCGACTGGCTGGACAAGGTCAGAGAAGCCCGCGCCGACCCGGCGGCGGAAGACGCCGCCGCGCTCGCAGCAGCGTGGCTGCTCAAGCTTTCGGGCCGCCCCGGTATGGCTATGAACGCGCTGGAGACGTCCGTAAAAAAGAACGGCGGGTCGCCGGAAGCGAACAAACTGCTGGGCGACCTATACAAGCAGAGGGGCATGATCTCGCGCGCGGCGGACTGCTACGGAGCCGCCATAAGGGTGGGAACGGAAGACCCCGACGTCGAGACGACGCTTTTCGAGTGCCTCAAACAGGCGGAACGCTGGGACGACATCTCCGACCGCATCGACGGGATGGAAATGTCCGACGACGCCGAGCTTGTGTTGCTGAAGAGCGAAGCCCTGCAGCGGACGGGACGGACGGACGAAGCGTCGAAACTTCTAGAAGCTCTCGCCGCTCTTGACGACGCTGACCCGAAGGCGCGGACGCGCGCCCTCACACTCTTAGCCCGCGCGCTGGAATCGAAAGGCGACATCCTCGGCGCTATTGATTGCTTCGAAAAAAGCTTCGAGATTGTCCCGGACAATCCTGAATCCAGATACGAGCTTGGAAAGCTTTATATATCTCACAACGCTGTCCCCTTGGCGCGCAACGAACTGATGGCGCTCGCGAAAAGACACCCGGAAAGCGAATGGGCGGACAAAGCGCGGGAACTGATGGCGCGCGAGGGGATAAACTGAACCTTGAAACAGGAAATTGAAAGAGTCAGCCGAGGAGAGTCGACAGCGACGCTATGGCCGGTCGGCGAAAGTATTCCCGGCGGGTTCTCGGCGATTTTCGCCTCCAGAGCGATGTCCGCCCCGGGACTGCCGCCGCTAGTCGATTTCGCTCGAACGGGCGGGGACGCGGCAAAACAGGCGCGCGACAGACTCTGCGAAGCTCTCGGACTGCCGCCCGGCTCCCTTTCGTTCGCCAAACAGATACATTCGGCGGACGTGGCGGTCGCCGGCCCCGGACAGAACGAAGCTTCGGGATTCCTTCCCGACGCGGACGCCCTGATATCGAACTCGGAAGAGGCCGCGCTCGCCGTCTTCACGGCCGACTGCGTGCCGATTTTGATGGCCGACCCCGAAACAGGAGCCGTCGCGGCCGTTCATGCCGGATGGCGGGGCATGACGTCAGGCGTCATCGAGAACGCCTTGGCCGCGATGAAACGGGAGTTCGGCGCGAACCCGCAAGGGGTATCCGCCCGGCTCGGCCCATGCGTAGGCCTTTGTTGTTACGAGGTAGGCGGAGAGCTTCTTGAGCGGCTTTCGGATTCCGACCGGAAGCATCTGCGCGGCGGCGGTTCAGGCGGCCCCCGGCTTGACCTTGACGCCTGTTGCAGAGCGAGACTGGAAGCGGCGGGCGTGAATTCGAAAAATATCTTTTCCGCCGGAGTCTGCACGAAATGCAGGCCCGACCTTTTTGCTTCATACAGAGGCCGGGCGGGCGGCTTGAACATATCGATAATTCTTAAGCGGCCTCATCACGGAGGTGCCCAGTGTCTCAAATGATTTGCCCCTTCTGCCGGAGACAGTTCCCCGGCGACTACAAATGGTGCATGGACGACGGAAGCGAGCTTGAGCAGGACATTGGCCAGTACGTTGAAGGAGAACAAACGAGCCTCAACACCGTTCCCTGCCCGGACTGCGACGAGCCGGTGGACGTCAGGGACATCTTCTGCGGAAGCTGCGGCGCAAAACTCACGGGCAGGTTGCCCGAATACGTGCCGCCCGCGAACGAGACTCCGGATGAATATATCGCCGAGCAGGAATACGCGCCGGAAACCTCCGACGCGCCTGCCGCCGTAAGTGACGCCCACGGAAGGGACTGCCCCACATGCGGCGCGAGAATCGCCCTCGAAGACACTTTCTGCGGCGAGTGCGGCGCAAAAGTGGAGCCGATAAAAGACCCCGGCTTCGCAGGGATAATCTCAGGAGCGCATTGCAAAGGCTGCTCGGCGGGCCTTGAGCCCGGAGACGAATATTGCGGCGTCTGCGGAATGCCGGTCGGAGCGGACGCGGCCCCGGCGGCGGCCGACGGCGCGGAAGTGTGCTCCAGTTGCGGAGCCACAATAGCTCCCGGCGACGCTTTCTGCGGAGAATGCGGCATGAAGGCTGGAGCAGAAGCCCCGACGGCCCAGCAACAGTCGGGGGCGGTCTGCCCCGGATGCGGAGCCGCCGCCTCTGCGGAAGACGAGTTCTGCGGCGAGTGCGGATTCAAACTATCAGGCCCCGCGACTTCTGCCGGTTCATCTCACACGCCCGCTCCTAAACAAGCGGAACCGTCCAAAACGGAATGTCCGAACTGCGGCATGGACGTGACTCCCGGAGACTCTCTTTGCAACGTCTGCGGGTTCGACCTCACACAGGAGATACAGAGACCGCCCGACCTCGGCGCGCCCGAAGAAGAATATATCCCCGAACCTGAACCTGAGCCGGTGGAAATAATCGACCCGTTCGGCGGCAAAGGCATGAAACCGGAAGCGAAGAACTGCCCGTCGTGCGGACTGCAAGTTCCTCCGGGAGCAAAGACCTGCATAATGTGCGGAGCCTCGATTGACAAAGGAGCGGCTGAACCTGAAACATTCTCAGCCGAGGAGCCTTCGGCTCCTCTTTCCGCGTCGGCCTGCCCGAACTGCGGCATGGACATCGGCCCGGATGACACCTTCTGCGGCACATGCGGGCACAGCCTTTCAGAACCTGCTCCGACCGCCGAAATAGAGGTCTCCGCTCAGCCGGAATTAGAGGAACGGCATGCGCCCGCTTCTATCGCCGATATTACATCAGACATACCTGTCTGCCCCGGATGCGGAGTGGAAGGCGAACCCGGCGCTGCGATATGCTTGGCGTGCGGAACGCCTCTGCAAGCAGCCGGAGAACTCGAAAGCGACGCTCTCCCAACGGAGCCCGCCGAGCCTGCGATGTCGCTTGAGGAAGCCGCCGCCGGATACGTAGATGAATACGCTCCGGCTCCCGAAATCGCGAGCGAGGCGCCGCCCGCGCCGAGTCCGGCCCCCGCCAGCGGAGGCGCGGACGTCAAAATATGCTCCTGTTGCGGGCTGGAATGTCCCGCTGACGCCGAATTCTGCGCCGGTTGCGGCGTGGATTTCGACTGACGGCGGTCGCGCTTGTTGACATTCAGGAGATCGTCGCCGCGCGGCAGAGAACGGCGGCCTCGCGCTTATGAAAAACTTATGACAGAAGCAATCCGAAAACGTTTCTTAGGCGCGCGAAAGCGGTTTTCCCTCGGATGTTTGGGGCAGGATTCGTTGAAAAACATTTCCGCCTTTGAATCAAATCACAAAAACGTCAGTCCGGCGCTTGCTGGACGACGGATATGCGGACGCGGCAGCGCGACGGCGTTGGCTGCGGCGCTGATAGCAGCCTTGTCGCTGATTATTTCCCGGCCCGCGACTGCGGTTCAAATCGAAGTCGTCAAAGAGCCTTGCCCCCGCGGCATGGTTCCCATCCCCGCCGGCGAGTTCGTTATGGGATCGACCGAACCGGAGACGGAATACCTTTTCAAACTCTGCAAACAAACTATGGGCGGCTGCTACCTGTCGTGGTTCCAGAGGGAGACGCCGCGTGAAACCGTATATGTGCCTCCGTACTGCATAGACAGGTTCGAGTATCCGAACACGCCCGGAAAGAAACCGAAGACAGCCGTATCGTGGGAGACAGCCGCCGACTTGTGCAGGAAACAGGGCAAAATCCTATGCGGCGAGCATCAGTGGGAGCGCGCGTGCGCAGGGCCGGAAAACAAAGTGTGGAGCTTCGGCGACACATACGTCGAAGGCGAATGCAACATCAAAACGAACGACGTCGAGCCGTCAGGCGCCAGAAAGAACTGTTTCAGCTTCGACGGCTTGTATGACATGAATGGAAATGTCGCCGAGTGGGTGTACGCCAGACCGGGGGCCGGGCCGCGCCCCCGCCCTGAAGGCGGCAGGCTTCTAAAAGGCGGGAGCCACTCGGACTGGCCCGTGTTCACGAGATGCTCGTTCAGGGATTTTCGTCCTATGGGAGACCAGAACCGCGAAAACGGATTCAGATGCTGCGCTCCCCTGATTGAGCGGGAACAACAGAATGACTGAACTATCCAGATTCAAGAACGCGCCGATCTCTTCATACGCAATGCGGGAAGAGGACTCCGCCGGGCGCGCCCGCCCGGAGGCCGAACACCCTTTCAGAGGGCCGTTCCAACGCGACCGCGACCGCATCATCCACTGCTCGGCGTTCAGAAGACTTGAAAAAAAGACTCAGGTATTCGTCGCGTTTGAAGGCGATTACTACAGGACAAGGCTGACGCACACTATAGAAGTCTCCCAGATATCGCGCACTATGGCGCGCGCGCTCGGCGTCAACGAGGACTTGGCGGAAGCTGTGGCGCTCGCCCACGACCT
>JAKQBV010000150.1 GCA_029573925.1 bacterium | reverse complement strand
TTATGCTCTTCGTTGCCGACCTGACCGATGGTCGCCCGGCATCTGAGGTTGAACAGTCTGACCTCTCCAGAAGGCATCCTGACGTGCGCTCTCTCGCCTTCCTTGGCGATGAGAGTGGCGTAGTTGCCGGCGGACCTTGCCGCTCGGCCCCCGCCTCCCGGCCTGAACTCTATGTTGTGTATCATCGCTCCCAGCGGTATGCCCGACAGGGGAAGCGCGTTCCCTTCGGCCACGTCTATCTTTTCGCCGGACAACACTTTGTCTCCGACTTTCATGTTCTTCGTCGCCAGAATGTAGGCCTTCACGCCATTTTCGTAGTGGATGAGAGCCAGCCTGCACGAGCGGTTCGGGTCATATTCGATGGCGGCGACTTTTCCGCTCATTCCGTCGGTGGTCCGTTTGAAATCGACGATTCGCAACCGTCTCTTGTGCCCGCCGCCCTGATGTCTAACCGTCACCCGGCCCATGTTGTTGCGACCCGAGTTCTTCTTCTTGATCATCGTAAGCGACTTCTCAGGCTCCTGCTTGGTGATGTCCGCGCCGGACACTCTCGAATGGAACCTTCTGCCGGGAGTCGTCGGTTTTGATTTTTGTATGGCCATTGTCTTTTCCGCCCTTACATTCCTTCAAAGAATCCGGCGATCTTCTGGTCTTTTCGGACCGTCACGATGGCTTTTTTCCAAGCCGCGCTGAATCCCTTGAATCTGCCGTAGTTTTTCTTTTCGGCTCTTTTGTTGAGTATGTTCACGCTCTCGACTTCGACGTCGAACAGCTTCTTCACCGCGTTCTCGACGTCCGTCTTCGTGGCCGTCTTCGCCACTTTGAAATAATATTTGTTCGACTGCAAGTCGATGTGGCTCTTCTCCGAGATGATCGGCGATATTATTACGTCTCGTGCGTCTTTCATGGTCTTGTGTCCAATCAGCCTTGAATTTTCAGGCGCGCGGCCGTTTCCGGCGCCATCAGAACCCACTCGCAGTCGAGCAGGTCTTTCAGGTTTATTATCGCGGAATTCAGGCAGGTCGTCTTCGGCAGATTGCGCGCCGACTTCACCGCGTTTTCCATCGCCTCTCCGCTTTCGTAAATGAAGAGGACCTTGCCTTCGATTCCCTTGCTTTTAAGCAATTCGACGAACTTCTTGGTGGACGGGGCGTCGAACTTCAAATCGTCCACGGCCACGCGGCCTTCGGCCAGCTTCCACTCGATCACGCTTTGAAGAGCGGCGTGCCGCGCCTTCTTGTTTATCTTCCTGTCATGGTTGGCCGCCGAGGAGCCGAAGGCCCTGCCGCCGCCGACCCACTGCACAGCCCTGATGCTGCCCTGTCTGGCGCGCCCTCCGCCCTTTTGCCGGAACGGTTTCTTTCCGCCCCCGCTCACCTCTCCGCGCGTCTTCATCTTTTTCGTGTCGCTGCGCGCGTTCCCCTGCTCTATTCTCAGGGCTTCGGCGATGAGCCGCCTGTTCATCTTCGTTTTGCTTTTTTCTTCTGACATAGCCGTATTCTATCCGATCACATTTTTTCGACTATAACCAACGAGTTCTGTTTGCCCGGCACCGCTCCGCGGACCGCTATGATGTACGGGGTCTTGCCTGCCGATTCAGTTTCCGACTGTCCGGCTTCGTACATCGGTTTCATCTTCATTAGTTTAAGGTTGGCGACCGTAACTTGGGCATTGCCCATGCGTCCGGGGCCTCTTTTGCCTCTGAAAACTCTCTGCGCGTCCGTTGCGCCGCCGCTCATAGGCCTGCGATGCACTTTTTCCTGCCCGTGGCTGGCTTCGGAGCCGCCGAACCCGTGCCGCTTCATCGCTCCGGCGAATCCGCGTCCGATGCTCGTTCCGATTATCTTGACGGACATGTTTTCGCTGAACACCGCGTCCGCGCCTATCTCGTCGCCGACCCCGATGCCGTCCGTCTTGTCAACGCGGAACTCCTTGAGAACTTTGAATCCGCTCTTGAGTCCGGATTTCTTGTAAACGCCCTGCATCGGCTTGGTGAGCTTGTCCAGCTTGACGCTCGAGTAGCCTACCTGCACGGCGTCATACTTGTCTTTGCCGTCCGATGTCTTCACGCCGACGACGGTGCAAGGCCCCATCTCGATCAGCGTGACCGGCACCACATTGCCCTTCTCGTCGAACATTCGGGCCATCCCGATTTTCTTTCCTATCATTCCCGGTATCATTGGCGTGTCCCTTATTTAATCTCGATGTCCACGCCCGACGGAAGCTCGAGCTGCTTGAGAGCCTCGATAGTCGCCGGAGTGGGGCTGTCGATGTCTATCAGCCTCTTATGCGTGCGTATCTCGAAATGCTCCCTCGATTTCTTATCCACGTGGGGAGACCGCAAGACGCAGAATCTCTCGATGTTCACAGGCAGCGGGACCGGCCCGAGGGCAACGGCTCCGCTTCCTTTCACGGTGTCCACAATCTTCACCGCCGCCGCGTCGAGGCTGTTGTGGTCGAACGATTTAAGCTTTATTCTTATTCTGAACTTCGTTGCCATTTGACATTCCCTTATTCAATTATTTCGGTGATGACGCCCGCGCCCACCGTGCGTCCGCCCTCGCGGATCGCGAACCTCAGTCCCTGCTCCATCGCTATCGGCGTGATCAGCGACACCGCTATGTCTATCTCGTCTCCCGGCATAACCATGTCC
>JAKQBV010000131.1 GCA_029573925.1 bacterium | reverse complement strand
CCTGTATCAGAGAAACGGGTCTTTCTTCTACTCCCTCCTACAACTTTGGGACGTTATCAAAAACTTGTGCATGGCACACCAAATCAGTTCAATCATCAAACAGTAAAAGCGACTTCTTTTGGTAAGCTACTTATTTCGGTGTAGGACGGCATCGCCGAATGCCGCCCAAATATTATTCGAATTTCTTTATTAACAAAAATTCAAAACGCTAATTTTACCAGTTCTTAAATGATTTTTCCCACCCGTTTGTGTGCCATGCACAAAACATTATTTTTGTGCATGTGCGAAAACAGCAACAATTCATGGGTAATACCAAATAATAAGTCATATAGCGGGAGATTATTTTTCGACGATGGTCTCCTGAATTTTCATGCCGAAGTGGCGGGCGGTGTCTTCGGTGTGGGCGAGTACGAGGTCGCCGGGTTTGAGGGCGACGACGGAGACGGGCGAGCCGTCGGGTCGGACGAGTCTGATGGTTTCGGCGTTCTGGAGGACGAGCGACACTGGGCGAGCGGGAGCGCCATCGGCGGGGCATGTATCGGCTTCGACGAGCATTAGGGGTCTGCGCTCGACTTTTGCGCGCCCGACTACGGCGGTTTCGCCGCGCCCGTCGTGATTGACGATAAGCATCTCGTCTCCGGCCTTGATTTCGGAGAGATATTTCGTGCCGCCGCCGGAGACGCGGACGTAAGCGTGGACGGCTCCGGCGTTCACCCTGAACGGCCGGGCGGCGACGTACGGATTGTCCAAGCTTTCGGAATGGATGAGGAACATCGCCGAGCCGGAGTTGCCGACCAGCATCCCCTGCCCCGGTTTCATGTTGGTGCAGGTGTCCACGCAGACGCGGTCGCCCATGCCAAGCTGACGGACGGCGGTTATCTTCGCCTCTACGAGGCCGAGTTTCTCCGATTCCAGTTTGATTGCGCGGGCGGTCTTTTTAATCTCGTTGATGTCGTCCGTTTTGAGGAGGACGCCGCGAACGCCTTTTTCTAGAATGGTCACGGCTGTTTTTGCGGCTTCGGCGCAATCGACTGCGGCGATGACGCCGTCCGCCTGCGCGATGATGTTTTCGAGAGGGATAATCGTCCAGTCGGAAGAACTGACGATGACGGTTTTAGATTTGCCGAGGCGGGCGGCTTCCACTTCGTCGGCCTTCGTGTCGATTGAAATCTCGACCACGTCTTCGCCGAGTATGAGGTCGCCGTCCGGAGCGACGATAGTGATTAGGCCGAGTTCGCGCGCTTTGTCGGCGAAGCCCTCCGGGATTAGAACGGCGTCCGCGCCGCTTTCGAGTGCGGCGGTCATTTTCTTTTTGTCCCACGGTCTGACGTCAACCCAGAAAAGTTTCATGATGCTCTCCCTGCGGCGGTATGAGTCCGCCGCGAAATGTATCCCGCATTTTCGCCAATGCGGGTTGGTAGCGCGCCCGGCGTTCCGGCTTATGAGTCCGGAGCGGAGTTATTTCTTTTTGTTCGCGCCGCTCTTAACGATGTCCAAAGCGTCTTTGACGGAAGCGTTGCGATGGACGATGGCGCTGATGGCGGCGGTGATGCGGGTGGTGTCTGCGGCTTGGAAGACGTTGCGTCCGATTGAAACGCCCGCGCCGCCGGCGTCGATGGAGCCTTTCACCATAGTGAGCACTTGAGCGACGGTGTTCATCTTTTCGCCGCCCGCGATGACGACGGGGATGGAGCTGCCCTCGACGACTTCGCGGAACGTGTCCGGGCTGCCCGTGTAATTCACCTTGACGATGTCGGCTCCGAGTTCGGAGGCGACGCGCGCGGCGTGCTTGACGAATTTCACATCGTATTCGTTCTTTATTTTTTCGCCCCGGCAGTACATCATGGCGAGCAGAGGCATGCCCCAGTCCATGCAGGCGAGAGAGACTTGTCCGAGAGCCTCGAGCATCTTGGACTCGTGTTTTGCGCCGAGGTTGCAATGGATGGAAACGCCGTCCGCCCCCATTCTGATGCTGCGCTCGACGTTGCTGACGAGGACTTTGTCGTTCGGGTCGGGGTTGAGGGAAGTGCTTGCGGACAGATGGAGGATGAGGCCGATGTCTTTTCCATAGCCCCTGTGGCCGTGAAGCGGGAGACCGAGGTGTCCGAGCACGGCGTTGGCCCCGCCGTCTGCGACCGCGTTGACGGAAGCCCCCATATCGATAAGCCCGGCGATCGGGCCGACGGAGACGCCGTGATCCATCGGGACGATGACCGTCCTCATCTTTTCCCTGTCCATCAGTCTTTCGAGTCTTACTTTTTTGCCTATCATTTCCGCTCCTCCTGGATATGAAATATCAAAAACAAAAATTTTCGCCTGTGTTGGTGGGTGAAGGATTAAGTTGTGATTATCTGCTAAAGTAACGCATCACGCTTCAAGGATAGACGCGGAATGAAACAAAGTAAAGTGGGAATTCAAAAAAAAATGCGAGGAAGGCCGCGCGGCGTGTACAATAGTGTGAAACAATAACAAACAGCATGGCGAGGCGTTCGGGCAAGGGATAAGGGGAGGCTTCGATGCGAAAAACAGCGATTTTGACAATAGCGGCGGCGGCATTGGTTATTGCGGGGTGGACTGCGGCGCGGGCGGATGTGCCCGTTCTGGATATTACTCAATATCAAAGCGGCGGCGCGATATCCGAGAGCGCGCCGAAGACGACTGTATTGCTGTCCGGAAAAATCAACCACTCCGGACATCCGAGCTATCAGGCAGTCGTGCCGGGAGTGAAGGTTCGGATAGCCGAGCTGCCTGACTCCGCCAAACTCGAAGTCAAATCGGATGAGGCGGGATGGTGGAAGTTGAAAGTCCGGAAGTACGCGGGAGTGGACGCGGAGCTTTCCCCGGTGTACGAGAAGACAGGCTGGATAACGACGAAATCGAACGCGATAAGAGTGGGCGATTCGGACGTGGCGGACCTGTCGATACAATATATCGACCCTGTGTTTTTCAAGCTGATAATCCGTCCGCTGGTGGAGATGCTGATAATCAAGGAGAAGTCGCCGAAGGGCGCGGACAAGAGATTAAAGAACGCAATAGTGGCGACAATCGGGAAGAAATGGGCGAGCATACATGATGACAGGCTGCCGCACGGCGACCCCGGAGCGGTGTCCGAGCCGATGCCGGGAGCGATAGGCCCTGTGTATTTCGACAAGCATGTGAGGCCGGATCCGAGCCTTACGGAGACGTCTGTGGACGGAGGGGTGACATGGATAAACGCTCCGCCGGGGGAATATGTGGCGGGGGCGTTTAAGGAAGGCGTCGAGTATGAGAAGGTGAAGTTCATCGTTTCGCCCGGCGACGCGAAGAATGGAATCGTGCTGTACATAGCGTCGCCGCCGCACTCGATACAGGGGACGAACGAGTCGGCTCCGGGAAAACCATGAAAGAGGATGTCGCGCCGGCAATCTTGCGCAGCCAAGTGATTTTAAGCATACGGCATCGCGGCGGGGCGGTTTTAAGCTAAAATAGACATATAGAAAAAGCGCGGCATAAGCCGCCGATGACCGGAGTTCAAGCCGAATGAGAAAAACAACTTTGAAGGAACTGCCGGAGGAAAGACGGGAATATCTCCGAATCGAAGACGTGCTGGACGTCGAGGTGGAAAGGCCGGACGTTGACGCTCCAGCGCGCACGGCGTCCAGCCTCGACATGTCCGCCGGAGGGATAAGGCTTTCAGGGAACCAGCCGGTGAAGCGCGGGGACATGGTGTGGACGCGATTCAGCGTTCCGACCCCGGAAGGCGACAGAGTCATCGAGTCGCTGTGCGAAGTGAGGTGGGCGTCCGAGGGCGACGCCGAATCAGCAAACAAATATCTTTTCGGAGTGAGTTTCTACGACATCGAACCTAGCGACAGAGAATTGCTGTTGAGGCACGTGTTCTCCAAGCATTACGGGATAGAAAAAAGCGCAGGCCCGGCGGTCATGGCGACGGACCTGCGTGGAAAAAACTACGGGGTTGAATCGCTGCGGGGAGTATCGCTGGAAGTCGCGGCTGGAGAATCAGTGGCTCTGCTAGGGCCGGCGGGAGCGGGAAAATCGACTCTCATCCGGATACTGGCCACATCCCAGAAGCCGACGTCAGGCTCCGCGAAAGTGATGGGGTTCGATCTGGCGACGCAGAAGAAGGAAGCCAGACAGGCGATAGGCTATATGCCGCGCGAGGACGCGCTGTACGACAAGCTGACGGCGACGGAGAATCTGAGATTTTTCGGGCGCGCCCACAAGCTTCACGGGAGAAGGCTGGCGGACAAGATAGCGGAAGCTCTGGCGTTCACGAACCTTCTGGAAAAAGCCGGGGAGCCTGTCAGAAAGCTCAGCCCCGGAATGAGAAGAAGGCTGTCTCTTGCCTGCGCGATAGTGCATCGCCCGAAGCTGCTGCTGATGGACGAGCCGATGGACGGAGCAGGCCCGGCGCTCAGAGAAGAATTCCACAACTATCTTAGGCAACTCAAAGATATAGGCGTTTCGATAGTAATGTCCACGCGGGAAGCCGCGGAAGCGCTGGAGAGCGACCGGGTGGTGTTCATGATAGACGGACGCGCGCTTGCGGACGATTCGCCGGAGAATCTAATGAAGCTCGGTTTCGCCACAGTAAAGCTCACGGTCGGCGGGGAAAGCCGGGAGCACAGGGTGCAGGACTACACGACAGCCCTGCCCGCGATACTGCGCGAACTGGGCGGGGACGCCTCGCGGCTCGAAAAGATTGAGATTTGCGAAAACACGCTGGACGACATCATCCGGGACCACTTCCTACCGGGGGGCGACGCTGAATGACATTCAGCTTCATCGACAACGCGGTCTCGATAGCGAAAAGAATTTTCAAGGAGATACCGCGGGACAGGATGTCCGTCCCGCACCTTTTCATATTTCCCGCGCTCGCGATTTATATCGTAAAGATATTCGCGGACGGGATATCATACGCGGACCCTGCGGACGGACTGGCTCCGAGAGAAACGCTTGCTGCGGGCTTCGCGTGTTTCGTCGTTCACATCAGCGCGTTCGGATTCTGCGCCAGAGTGTTCGTTAGAGAGCGGATAGGCGGAGCGCTTGAACGCGTCCAAGCCATAGGAGTGTCGCCCGCGTCGGTAGTGGCCGGGTACGTGTGCGGATTCGCGCCGTTCGTGTTGGTTCAGTCCCTAGCGTTGGCGGTTGCGTCGGCGCTGATTTTCGGAGTTTCATTCCGGGGAGCGGCGTGGGCGGTTCCGGCGTCCGCTTTCCTGCTCGGAGTGGTGTCGGTGGCGATGTCGATGTTCACATCCGGGGCCGCCAGACGCGGAACGGAGGCGTTCGCGGCGATACCGCTGATTCTCCCGCCCGCGCTGCTGTTGGGCGAAGTGATATTTCCGCTGGAGGCCCTGCCCGCTTGGCTGAACGCCTTGAGCTACGCGTTTCCCATGAGATACGCGATCGAGCCTTTGAACGCGGCGATAACATGCGAGATGGCAGGATGCCCGGCCCGCGATTTCTTCGGACTAATCGTTTATGGAATAGCAATGTTCGCGCTGGCGACGGTTTTCTTCAGGCATAGGGAGGCGGCTCCAAGAGCCGTTCACAGGATGTCCCGAAAAACTGACGGAGGATGACTCGTGGCGACGACCGGCAAAGAGAATGTCGTGCTGGCTTTCGGCTCAAATTTGGGAGACGGAAAAAAGAACATCGAGTCCGCTATGGCCGCGTTGGAGGAAAACGGGGTAGCAATCGTCAGCAGGTCCTCGTTTTACAAAACCAGCCCCATGGGCAACCCTAACCAGCCGGATTTCATAAACGCCGCGGCTCTGGTTGCAACAGAGCTTTCGTCCCGCTCGCTGATGAAACTGTGCAAAAGAATCGAGGCGTCAATGGGGAGAGACATCGACGCGCCAAGGTGGTCCGCGCGTCCAATAGATATAGACATCTTATTATTAGGAAACCACACGATAGACACGCCCGACCTGATAATCCCTCACCCCAGAATGGGAGAGAGGATGTTCGCGCTCGCCCCGGCGGCGGAGGCGGCCCCGCACTTCCTTATGCCCGGCGGAGTGACGCTCATAGACTTTTTCAACTCCCGGCTCGAACGCATAGATTTTTCAAAACAAACTGTTGAAAAACTTCCCTCCTAATGTTAATCTATGATTGAAAAACGAATTAATAATTGGTTTTAAATTGATTCGATTTTTCAACTGCTTGGAGCGTCAAGCCCGAGACAGGAACATCAATGAAGCTAATATTTGATGCCTTCCCATCTCGGGGAGGCATTTTTGATTAGGGAGACTGACATGAAAGTCACAGTCGGCGAACTGACGGAAATGAAGCGCAACGGCGATAAGATATGCATGTTGACCGCTTACGACACTCCGACGGCCAGACTGCTGGACGAAGCTGGCGTGGATGTGTTGCTCGTCGGCGACTCCCTCGGCAACGTGGTTCTAGGCTACAAAGACACTCTCCCGGTGACGATGGATCAGATGACACACCACGCGGCGGCGGTGGTTCGCGGAGTGGAGCGCGCTCTCGTTATTTTCGACATGCCGTTCATGAGCTATCAGGCGAGCGTCGAGGAAGCGGTCCGCAACGCCGGACGCGCCATCAAGGAAACCGGCTGCAACATGGTCAAGCTGGAAGGCGGCGGCAGATTCGCGGATGTCGTGCGCGCTATGGTGGACAGCGGCATACCTGTCTGCGCCCACCTCGGACTTACTCCTCAATCAGTGAACATCATCGGTTACAAAGCGCAGGGCAAACAATACGAAAAAGCAAAAGAGATAGAAGACGACGCGCTGGCGTTGCAAGCCGCCGGGGCCTCGATGGCGGTTCTGGAATGCGTGCCGTGGATGCTGGCAAAACATCTGACGTCCATTCTGGAAATGCCGACTATCGGCATAGGCGCAGGCCCGGACTGCGACGGACAGGTTCTTGTGCTCCACGACATGGTCGGACTCTCCGGGCGCAAGCCGCCTAAGTTCGTCAAGACCTTCGTCAACGCCAACGCCCTTATCTCAAAAGGCGTGAAGCAATACGTCAAGGAAGTCAAAACATCCGCGTATCCGACGACGGAACACTCTTTCACAATTCAGGAATCGATAGTGAAGAGGTTGAAGGCGGCGGCGAAGAACAGGAAGAAGAAATAGCGCCCCGGAACATTCGCGGGCTAGCGGAGTTGATGATTCAAAGAATAAGCTCAATCGAGGAAATGAAGGCTGTGGCGGCCGGGCTTCGGCGCGACGGAAAATCCATAGGCCTCGTCCCAACTATGGGATATTTCCACGAAGGCCACACGTCGCTTATGCGCCGCAGCGCCGCAGATAACGACGACACCATAGTCACGTTGTTTGTGAATCCGACCCAGTTCAGTCCGTGCGAGGACTTGGAGAAATATCCGAGAGACCTTGAGCGCGACACCGAGTTGGCCGATGAAGCCGGAGCGAGTTTTCTTTTCACTCCGGACAACGCTTCGATGTACCCGGCGGGATACAAGACTTATGTAACCGTCGAGGGATGGTCGTCGCGGCTGTGCGGAATCTCGCGCCCCATCCATTTCCGGGGCGTGACCACGGTGTGCGCGAAACTGTTCAACATCTGCGCGCCGGACCGCGCGTACTTCGGAATGAAAGACGCTCAGCAGTTGCTGATAATCAAAAAGATGGTCAGAGACCTGAACATGAATCTCGAAATCGTCGCGATGCCAACGATCAGGGAATCCGACGGGTTGGCCATGAGTTCGAGAAACGTCTACCTGAATCCGGAACAGAGGAAAGCGGCGGCGCTGATCAGCGCCGGATTGACGGAGGCGAAAAAACTTGTCGAAGCCGGAGAGACGCGGGCGGAAAAAGCGCTCGAAGCCGCGCGCTCGAAACTCGCCGAATCTCCGCTCATAAAAGTAGATTATTTAGAGGCCGTCAGCGAGGACACGCTTGAGCCGACGCAGGACATCGCGCCGGGAACGCTGATAGCGGTCGCCGCGTATCTCGGCACGACCCGCCTCATCGACAATCTGTCGTTCTGAAGGGAGAAAGGCCATGTTCAGACATTTCTGCAAATCCAAGATTCACAGAGCGAAAGTGACGGGAGCCGATCTCAATTACATCGGCAGCATCACGCTCTGCACGGACCTGATGGAAGCCGCGGACCTGATGCCTTACGAAAAGGTGCAGGTTGTCGATATAACGAACGGGGCGAGGCTGGAAACTTACGTCATCCCATCCCCCAACGGGGCGTCCGGCGACATCTGCCTGAACGGAGCGGCGGCGCGCCTCATCAGCAAAGACGACCTCGTCATCATCATCTCATATTGTGTGATAGACGACAAGGAACTCGCTTCGTTCAAGCCGAAAGTGGTGTTTGTGAACGAAGACAACGCGATAACCGAGCTTCGCGAGGAAGAGCCGGGCTTCACCACGCATCTTGAGCTTATCAGCAACTCGAAATAATCCGTCGCGAAAGAAAAAAGCCCGCGGCCGAAAAACCCGCGAGGCAAATCTCACACAGGGTGGGTTTCGACAGGTGACTGAAAATCTAGTTGAAAAAATCATCGAGCTTAAACAGAAACGCAACGCCGTCATTCTGGCTCACAACTACCAGCTTCCGGAGATACAGGACATCGCCGATCACACCGGAGACAGCTTGGAGCTGGCGCGCAAGGCGACTCAGATCGACTGCGAAGTCATCGTTTTCTGCGGAGTGAGTTTCATGGGCGAGACTGCCCACATACTCTCTCCCGAAAAAACGGTGCTGCTCCCCGACCCCGCCGCCGGATGCCCGCTCGCGGACATGGTGGACATACACGAGCTGCGCTCCATGAAACAGGAGCATCCCGGGGCGACAACCATCTGCTACGTCAACTCCTCCGCCGAGGTGAAGGCCGAAAGCGATATTTGTTGCACTTCGGCAAACGCCGTAAAGGTCGTTCAGTCCCTCAACGGCGCCAGCCCGATTATCTTCGTGCCCTGCAAATTCCTCGGCGGTTACGTCTCGCGCATGACGGGCAAAGACCTCGTTCTGGCGAGAGGATACTGCCCCACCCACCGAAGGATTCTCAGGGAAACGATAGTCAAGCTGAAAGAGGAGATGCCGGACGCGGTGGTGATGACGCATCCGGAGTGCGCATCCGACGTGCTCGAAGTTTCCGACTACGTTTGCAGCACCAGCCAGATGTTCCGCGCGGTCGAGGAATCCGGCGCGCGCAGGTTCATCGTCGGCACGGAAATGGGAATGCTGCATCCGCTGAGAAAACGATATCCGGACAGGGAGTTTTTCCCGACGTCGGACAAGGCCGTCTGCCCGAACATGAAGCGGACAACTCTGGAAAAAGTTCTGTGGGCGCTCGAAAAGATGCAACACAAAGTGGAGCTTGACCCCGAAATAAGAGCGCGCGCTCTAAACTCACTCGAACGGATGCTAGAACATGTCTGAATCCAACCTTCCGCGCGTCGGCATAGTCGGCTGCGGCGCGATTGGCTCACACGTGGCGCGCGCCATTGACTGCGGCGAAATCAAAGCCGTGGTGTCGGGTCTCTGCGACATGGACTCTGCGGCTGTCGAAAAATTATCTTGCTCGCTTAAAACAGCCCCGGCTTCGTCTAGCGTTGAAGCCCTTGTCGCTTCCAGCGAAATAATCATCGAATGCGCGGCCGGTTCCGCAGTGGCGAAACTTGCCGAGCTATGCGCAGCAAGAGGCGTAACCCTTGTGGTCATGAGCGTCGGCGGTTTGAAACCTGAGCATTTCGCGCTATTTGAGAATAGCGCCGCTGTCCTACACATACCTTCCGGGGCTGTCGCGGGAGTGGATGGCATTCTGGCCTGCGCCGGCGGGCAAATTTCGTCCATAAGCCTAACGACGCGCAAACCTCCCCAAGGCCTGAAAGGGGCTGCGGCGCTGGACGAAATGGGCGTCTCTCTTGATGGGCTGACAGAGCCTCTGGTGGTATTTGAAGGCCCGCCTTCAGAGGCTATCAAAAAGTTCCCGAAGAATATTAATGTCTCCACCACTCTGGCTCTTGCCAGCGGCGCGGGAGATTCAATGACAGTGAGAATCGTGGCGGACCCGACGATAGACACGAACATTCACGAGGTCAGGCTGGAATCGCCGTATGTCAACTTGTTCGTCAAACTTGAAAACAGGCCTTCCCCCGATAACCCTAAGACCAGCGCCCTTGCTTTTATGTCGGCTGTGGCGGCTCTTAAAAAACTGACTTCGAAAGTTAGAATCGGAACATGAACATACCGGCTCTTGAAGACTACATCGACTTAGTCGAACGCGCCCTCAAGGAAGACATCGGCCCCGGAGACGTTACCACCGACTCGCTGGAGCTTGGCGACAGAAAAGGCGAAGCGCGCATCGTCGCGAAAGAAGACGGCATAATCGCCGGGTTGTTCGTCGCAGAAACGGTTTTCAGGAAACTCGACCCGAAGATATCGTTTGAGAAACATGTCGAAGAAGGAGCGCGCGTAAGGCGCGGGGATTTGCTGGCTGTCGCCAAGGGGCGCGCCTCCGCTCTGTTGTCCGCTGAAAGAGTGGCTCTCAACTTCCTTCAGCGCATGTCCGGCATAGCCACTTTCACTTTCATAATGACGCGCAAAGTGGAAGGCTCGAAAGCAAAAATATTCGACACGCGGAAAACCGTTCCGGGCCTTCGCGTCCTTGATAAATACTCTGTGCGGGCGGGAGGCGGACTAAACCACAGGGTCGGCCTCTACGACGCCGTTCTTCTCAAAGAAAACCATGTCGCCATGGCGGGAGGAGTGCGCGCCGCCGTTGAACGGGCCCGCGCTCATACTCGAGGCGCTCTCAAAATCGAAGTCGAAACGCGCACGATAGAAGAGGCGCTGGAAGCGGTCGAGGCGCGCGCCGACATTATCATGCTCGACAACATGTCGCTCGACGACATGGAAAAAGCCGTCGCTCTAATAGACGGCCGCGCGGTGGTGGAGGTGTCGGGCAACGTGAACACGCTCACCGCTCCGCATATCGCCGGTCTAGGCGTGGACATGATATCTGTGGGAGCTTTGACTCACTCGCCCGACGCGCTGGACATCAGCATGTTGTTCAATATATCTGACGATTGACTACGCGCGACGCGAAGCCGTATTTAGGAGGGTATTTATGCTGCTGGCTCTTGATGTGGGAAACACTAACATCGTCATCGGAGTTTTCGACGGCGGCGACCTGAAAACTCATTTCAGGGTTTCCACCGCACAGAACCGCACCGCCGACGAGTACGGCCACTCTATCATTTCGCTGCTCGGCTACTCCGGAATAAAACAGAACGACGTCACAGACGTGATTATTTCTACCGTCGTGCCGCCAATCACGGACACGCTAAGAGAAATGGCTCACAGATACTTTAACTCGGACGCCATCTTCGTCGGCCCCGGAATAAAAATCGGAATGAACATCAAATACGAAAACCCAAAGGAAGTCGGGGCGGACAGGATCGTGAACGCTGTTGCGGCGATAGCGCTGTACGGCGCTCCGGTCATCGTCGTCGATTTCGGAACGGCAACTACTTTCTGCGCCATAAACGACAAATCGGAATATCTCGGCGGATGCATCGCGCCGGGAATCGGAATCTCCATAGAGGCGTTGTTCCGCGCGGCTGCTCGGCTGTCGCGCGTCGAGGTGCGCAAACCCGACAACCTCATAGGCAGAAACACCGTCGAAAGCATGCAGTCCGGCATATATTACGGATTCGTCGGCCAAGTTGACGAAATTTCACGACGGATAAAAAAAGAGCTGGGCGGCAACCCGAAAGTTATCGCGACAGGAGGCCTCGCCTCTCTAATCGCGGCGGACTCCGCGACAATCGACGAGGTTCAGCCTCTGCTCACTCTCGAAGGCCTTCGCCTCATCCATAAGCGCAACCGCCCAAGCGTTGTGTGAACGAAAATTTCTAATTTTTGACTGCGCTAATAACGGGGCAGGTCAAAAGCAATCAGTTAATAACTTCTCTCTCATCTCAGCGACTTATACATATTATTAGATGACTCTACCCACTTAAACCCGGATTCGCCGATAGAGCCGACGAACCGAGGCAATTTCCATAGCGGCGAACTCACGCACAAAGCAAGTTTGTGCGTGTCACCCATTTATATTGTTCATGAACCGTATGTTCTATTCACTTCAAAAATGCGTCTTGCGCCTCGCATTTCATCATCTCTGAACAATCGCTCCCGAATCCTAATGAAGGATTCGAGTTAAATGTGTGCCATGCGCACTTTCCTTTGCGCATGTTGCTGTTTTATCAAATGACTAATGGGAAGTTTCATTTAATTTTACGTATATATCAATCGTTTGCAGAGTGGTCGCGCCGAAAATGTCCGTTATCATGGCGCATGCGGTCGCGCGGTCTTTTCCGGCTTCGAACGCTCTCGGCTCGGTGTGAAGCTTAATCGGTCTTTTCGAGCGTCCGCTTCTGAAATCCGTCCACTGATGCTTGAACGGCTCTCCGGGCTTCCAGTCGAAATCCACTGAAAAGAAATCCACCAAAGCCAACCTGTCCCTAACGTCCCCTGCCCTTGCTGAAATCTCCGCCGGATAATAATCCGTCAGAGCTACGGACACTTCGCCGGCTCGTTCGCGATGCGCTTCAAGAGTTGCTTTTCCCGCCTCGACGGAAGGCCCGGAATGCTCTTCGGTCGAAAAAACGTCGAACGCGCGGAAAGCCTCTCCAGACGCCGCGCGCCCGCCCTGCTCGCTCATCATTCTTTTTCTCGTTGTTGCGACAGCCGCCGACCCGATGTCGCACATTATCCATTTCCTTCCCAGCTTCTCGGCGACAACTCCCGTCGTTCCGCTACCGCAGAAGAAATCCGCGACCAGACTGTCAGGCTCCGTCGAAGACAGCATTATTCTCTCGATCAGCTTCTGCGGTTTCTGAGTCGCGTAGCCTGTCCGCTCCCGTGAACCGGATTGGAGGCTGTTGATATCCGTCCACCAGTCCTCCGGGATTTTTCCCTCATCTAGATAGTATTTGTAATACCGGGTTTCGCCCCGGCTGTTTTTCGTGCCGTAAACGAGCCTGAATTCCCTTCCGTCCGGGTCGCGCTCAAGCCTGCCGCCGAAGCTTTCCCTCCCTGATTTCATAGGAGCGCGCGCGGCTCCCGCGTTGAAATAACGCTCGGATTCGTTTTTCGCGAACGAGAGTATGGTGTTGTGTTTTCTGCCGAACATCCGCTTTGATTTAGCGCCCTGCGAAAAACACCATATTATTTCGTTCACAAAGTTTCTTCTGCCGAAAACCTCTTCGAGGATGAGTCGAATGTGAGCGGACGCCCGCCAGTCGGCATGAGCGTATATCGTCCCGCGCTCGCTTAGAAGCTTTTTCATCAGCAGCGCGCGCTCGTAAATCATTTGCAGATAAGCGTCCAGCCCGCCCGGCCAAACATCGCTGTAGTGTGGCGTTTCAACGCGCTTATCGCCTGTGTCTCCGAAATCAGATTCGCCGGCGAACTCGTTTCCGGTAAAAAAAGGAGGGTCGATATAAATCAGATCGATTTTCTCCGAATAAACCGGCTCAAGCGCTTTCATCGCGCGCGCGTTGTCGCCCCGAATAAGCAAGTTCCTGAAATCATTATAACGGCATTTTTCTGATTCGGATGAGCGCGGGCAGTCGGATATTTCAATTTTCTTTAATGAAGCGTTTCCGTAGTCGCAGTCGGAGCGCTTGCCCGACCATTCAATCCGGACATCTCCGTCAGCGGCATCTTTGCGGGCGCGTTTTTTTTCAGTCATAGTAACGCAACTCCGGAAATTTCGGCGGCGGTCCGCATCCCGTCTTATGATGGCAACGAAAAACGGATGTCTATCGCAGCCCGGCAGCTTCGAAGAACGGGCCGTATTTCCTGTCTTCGAGAAGAGTGTGGCTGACAAACCAGTTTTTGATGAAGTCCATGAACTCCGCAGCTTCCGCCCAGTCGCCGGAGGAAAGCCGTTTCTTGAATTCGAACAATTCCGCCAGAAGCCTGTCGTGTTCGCCCTTCTGTTTGTCGTAATCCGGGTATTCGTATTGCGACATCAAGGCTTCCTCGCGCTCGAAGTGAGAGCGAACCAGCTCGATAAAAGAATCGAGCAACGGAAGGAACGAGGCGTTTTTCTCATCCGCCGCCGCCAGAAGCTCATTGGCCTTAACGAACATGGCTCTGTGCTGTTCGTCGAGTTCCGCGACGTTCACCTTGTACTCTCTGCGCCATTCAAGATCGAATCTGGCGCTAAAAGTCTTCACGCGCCTTTCGTACGTCTCCTGAAGTTTCCAATAAACGATTGGGATGTTTTCAACTAGAGACACATCGATTTTTATCATGGAAGCGTCCGTGGCGGCGCGCGCTTTAAAGACAGACTGCTCGCCGAAAAGCGCGAACTCTGCCCCGACAAAGCCTCCGGGCCGAAGCCTCTCTATTATCCTTCGCCCTGAATAAAGATAAACTTCTCCGCTTGTTAGAATGTAAAGCCCCGGCCAGTTCTTGATGGGAAGCTCCTCGCCTTTGGCGCATATCACGGTTTCCATTCCGCGAGCTATCCTGTTGTGCGTCGGGTACGAAACCATTTCTCCGAACAGCCACGTGTTTTTAAGGAACTGCCTGTTGTAATGCAGTCGTCGTATCTCGTCTATATAGCCGTTTCGTCTCGCGAACTCCATGTAAAAGTCCGAAGGCATAATAAGAGCCTTCACGTAGCTGACGGTTCTGTAGGTTGCGTTCGAAGGCTCCTTCATCACGCATGACAACTCGCCCACCATCGCGCCTGCGGACACCTGATTCCTCGTCCCGTTCTCCGAGTCGAGCATTTCCGCGACGCCCGACAGAATCAGATATATCCTATCGGCGATCTCGCCTTTTTTGACGAGTATCGATCCCGCGTTGATGGTTTCAATCGGGCAGTTCAAAAGCATCTCGATGTCGTGCCGGGGCGATTCCGGGAAATAGTCTCCGAGGAAATCCAGCGCGCATTGGGCGCAATAGTTCTGACGGCCCGGAATCAGCACGTCAGTCATTCCGAACACGGCGTTCGCCCCGATTTCCTTCTGCGCGTCCGTCAGTTCGAGAGCGGTGTGGCTGAGAATTATCTTGTCTGATTCGTCGTCGATGAAATCTTCCGCGCGCCCGTGTATAAGGCCGCCTCCGATGTCGATCTTTTTCAGGTTCGTCTTCATCAGATACAGTTTTTTAACCTTGTCTTGGAACTCTTTCGAGACGCCGCTCTTATTCGGGTCGTCGGTGACCATTCTGCCGAGAACGTCGAAGGCTACGGTGTCCGCCCAGTGCGCGTATGTCCTGTAGCCGTCCCGCCATAAAGCCCTGAAAACCATCACGCTCGTCTCGACCGGGTGCGGAGAAAAGAGCGGCATGACTTCGAGTCCGTTGACGTTGTTCCACTTATCGAATTCGAGGTCGCGCACGTCGAAATATCTGTCGAAGCTTTTTTCCTCAATAGACATGAGAGCCGACAGTTTTTTGACCACTGACGCGCGAACGAGAGGCGTCGCGTAATACTTTATCCTGTGGTCGGAACGCACGAGAGACGTCAGCCCCGCGAAATGGTCGTCATGCGCGTGAGTGTGAAATATCCCCTCGATCTCGCTCACGCCGATTCCCAGACATGTCAGGCTGTCAAGAACGTTCGGCCCGGCGTCTATCAGATAGACCCTGCCCTGAAAGGTTATCACGCTGGACATGCAGGGCCGGTTGATGTCCCAACCGTCGCCGTCGCCCGAATGAATTACGGAGAAATATTCGCGGTTGATCGAGTGAAGCCCCATCATGTACGGAGCCTCGTAGCGCTCCCCCGGAGCCAGATTCAAATCGACCCTTTCCGATTCGCCGTTGTAGATGAATTCATAGTTGTTGAAACCGGCGCGGTGGACGATGACGCCGTCCCTTAGCGTCACATCCTCTTTGTCTACAATGCGCGTGTCGACGAGGTCTTCGGTGGGCCTGATGTCGTCGAACGCGAACCAGTTTTTAAGACGCATCATGTCTACGGCTTCCGATTCGGACACTCCGGCGGCCATGATTTCTTCTGCGCTGACAAGCCCGTAGTTGCCCCTGAATATGTATTCGCTCTGAGCGCGCGCCTGATCCGCTATCCCTATCAGCATCGGTTTTCTTCCCGTGTTGTTCGGATGATTGGGCAGAAGCATCCCCTGCCTGTAAAACATCTGAAGCACGGGGAACTCGGCCAGATTCGCGAAACTTCCGTTCTGCGCCGAAACATCGGAGAGGAGGATTGCGTTGGGGCCGGTCTCGTACCAGACCCCGTTTTTTTCGCGGCTCGATATCAGGCCGCGCTTCATCATGTGTTTCACGCTGTCCGCCGGACACCCGCAAAGTATCCGCATATCGACTTCCGGAATTTCAATCCAGTATATCCCGGTCGCCACTTTAATCTTTTCCATTCGGAACTGCCTCCCGCCCGGAAACATCCCGGTTCGCCAGCGCCGCGTTGGGCATATCCCGCTCTCCGCAGCTTAATCATGTTATCACAAAAATCACGCTCTAAAAAGCTGATATATGTTTCGCGCTCTATTTATCCCTCATACCGCTCAATGCCGCGCATGCCCTATTACGCTTTGCGCATTCTATTCGACGACTGGATCGTGCAACTCGAACGTGCCCACCTTCTTGATGGTCTTTAGAGATTTCGCCACCTTGTCGTTAGCGCGGACGATATACATAGTCTGATCCTGCATTTTGCACGCTTGGGACACATATAACATCGAACCAAGCCCGGATGAATCGATAAACCTCAAATCGTCCATGTCGAGAACGACGTTTTTCCCTTTTCCCTTCACCCTTTCAGGCGTCTTAAGCATGAACTCCTGAGCGTCGATAAACATCAGTTCGCCTTTTAATTTCAACATGATTCCATTCTTTATGTTTTTTGCTTCCACAACCAGATCTCTCATCGCCGCCCCCTGCAAATAATAAGGATAATAATAATCAGTATTAAGAATTTTAGCTTAAAACAGAAAAAAAGAGCGACAGCGGGAAAAATAACGCGGCGGAAACCAGCAAGAAGGCGTTTCATATCTGCAATATTGCATAGTCAATATTGCAGTATTGAAACAATGGGCTTGTGGGTCGGTTCTTCATGGTTTCAGCAATTAATTCATTTTTCAATTTGTTAAAAGTTTTTTTGCGTTTTATTAGAATTTTTCTAGCTTGGCGCTCTTATTGATTCTATCCTTCGCATGAGTCGATATAAAGTGGCCATTTCTGAATCAGGCGAGCGCGTGTCGCACAGGTTCGATTGCGCTCACACAATATACATAATCGAGTTGGATGATGGAAAAGAAGCGCTCCGTCAATCCATATCGACAGAGAACATGAACGGAATACAAATGATGAGACAAGTCATCAATTCCGGGGCCGAGGCGATTATCTGCGGAGCCATGCCATGTTTCTATCACAGGATGGCGGATTCGGTGGGTATTAAGGTGATTTTTTACACAGGCGATATTGAAAGCGCGACAGTGGCTGCGGGGAACTCGGATCAGCCGGCGCAAAGCGCGCAGCCGCGACGCGGACACGGCAGGCGTTGCGGAATGAACAATGCGGCCCGCAACAGAAACGGATGCCGCGCTCGAATAATCGAGCGCGATGATTCTGTTGATTCGAAAAACGACGGGAGGATTGAGGATGCCTGATAAAGATGGTACAGGGCCGAAAGGCGGAGGGAAACGCGGCAAGCGCGGCGGAAGGCGCTCCGAAAAAACTCCCGCGACGAGCAATAAGAAGAGCGGGATGCCGGGAAGTCCGGCATGCGATATCTCTTCGGCAACTCCGCTCAAGCCGACAGGCGACGCCGCGTCCGGGCGTGCGGGCGGCAAAAAGCGATGCGGCCAAAGAATAGATGAATTTTCCAACCCTGAGTGGTGGAAATAACAATAACCGACAGAAAGGAGGTGAAAAACATGCCGGGATATGATGGAACAGGCCCGATGGGTTCAGGCCCGATGACAGGAAGGGCGCTCGGAAGATGCGCGGGCAACGCCGCGGAGGGCGCTTTTGCGGGAGCAGGACGCGGCGGATTTCCGAGAGGATGCGGAAGAGGCCGCGCGTTCGGCGGCGGACGCGGACAAGGCGGACGCCGTTTCGCTCAACCCGCTGGCTCAGCGGACGAAGCTTCATTTCTGAAGCGCGAGGCCGAAGCTCTGGAATCGCGTCTTGCGGATTTGAACAGCAGGATCGCTGAACTGGAACAGGAGCGATAGAGCAGACTCAGCAATGCGGCGCGGCGGCGCGACGGCTTCCGCGACGGGCAACAATAACGCGCCGGGATCGCCTCTCGCGCTCCCGGCTCACGTTATCGCGATGTATAACAATATGAGGGGGAATAAAATGAAAATCGCAATAACATCAAAAGGAACCACTGTGGACTCTCCTATCGATCCGAGATTCGGCAGAGCCGCCGGCTTCATGGTTTGCGACATCGACACGGGCGAATGCGCATACAAGGACAACGCGCAGAACCTCAGCGCGTCTCAGGGCGCGGGAATACAGAGCGCGAAGAATGTCGCCGACAGCGGAGTGTCGGCCATTGTCACGGGACACTGCGGCCCCAAGGCGTTTTCCGCGCTTAAAGCCGCCGGCATTAAGATTTACACCGGAGCGGAAGGAACCGTCGCCGAAAACATTGAGAAATTTAAAACCGGGTCTCTGAAAGAAATAGACAACGCGGATGTCGAGGGACATTGGTCGTGAAAGAAGAAAAAAGACAAACGACAACCATCGCCGTGGCGAGCGGCAAGGGCGGAACCGGCAAAACCACCGTAGCCGTAAATCTCGCTTTGACATTCAGCCGCGCAGGGAAAAAGACGCTCCTGCTTGACTGCGATGTCGAAGCGCCGAACGCTCACATATTTCTCGGGACCGAGGGCATGGAGTCATCGCGGGTGACGGTTCGCGTCCCGGTCGTGGACGAGTCAAAGTGCGACGCCTGCGGAGCGTGCGGGAAAGCGTGCAGGTTCAGCGCGATTGTCTCTCTAGGTGGCAAGGCGCTGACTTTCCCATCGCTCTGTCACGCCTGCGGCGGATGCGTCATCGCGTGCCCAACCAAAGCGATATCCGAAGGAGAGCGCGAGATAGGCGCGGCGTTCCGAGGAATATTTCACGGAGTAGATTTCGCTTACGGAAAGTTGAGGATAGGAGAAGCAATGTCCCCGCCTCTCATCCGCGTGGTGAAAAAATTCAAGTCCGACGCCGAACTTACTATTGTGGATTCTCCTCCGGGGACGTCATGTCCGGTCGTGCAATCCGTCCGAGGCAGCGATTACGTGGCGCTTGTGACGGAGCCTACGCCCTTCGGGCTGCACGATCTTAAACTGGCGGTGGAAATGATACGCGAGATTGGGATTCCGTTCGGATGCATAGTCAACCGCGCGGAGGCCGGGGACAGGCGCGCTCATGATTTCTGCCTCGAAAACGACATCCCCGTCATAGGAGCCATTCCTGACGACAGGCGCGCGGCGGAAGCTTATTCAAGAGGGATTCCTCTTATCGACGCGCTCCCTGATTTCAAACTATTATTCGAGGAGCTTGGCGGCAGATTGATCGAAACCGCCGAGGCTTGCGCGAGGAAGGAAGTCCGGCGATGAAAGAATTGACAATTGTCAGTGGCAAAGGCGGGGCCGGCAAGACGAGCGTGGCCGCTTCATTTGCGGCCTTGGCGCGCGACAAGGCTATCGCCGACTGCGACGTGGACGCTGCCGACCTCCACCTTGTCATGGAGCCTACGATAAAGCATAGAGAGCCTTTTTCGGGAGGCTCCAAAGCTGAGATAGATTTGAAAATATGTTCCTCCTGCGGACTCTGCCGGACCCTTTGCAGGTTCGACGCCATAGACAAGGATTACAAAATAGACGATTTTGCGTGCGAGGGATGCGGAGTATGCGCGGACAACTGCCCGGAGAAGGCGGCGCTGCTTATCCCCCGGCAGGCGGGCGAGTTGTTTGTGTCGGACACGCGGAACGGCCCGATGGTTCACGCCCGCCTTATTCCGGGAGAGGAAAACTCAGGGAAGCTTGTTTCGCTCGTCCGCTCCAGAGCGAGAGAGATCGCGGAAAACGAGAAACTTGGGCTTGTTCTCATCGACGGTTCTCCGGGGATAGGGTGTCCGGTGATAGCTTCCGTGACGGGCGTTTCATTATTGCTGATTGTCACAGAACCGACGTTGTCCGGCCTCCACGACCTTGACAGAATCGCGTCTCTCGCGGGTCATTTCGGCATACCGTCCGCGGTTTGCGTCAACAAATTCGACATCAACATCGAAATGACGGAATCTATAGAGAAATACTGCGCGGGGAAGAAACTGCCGATTGTCGGAAGGATACCTTACGATACTCTTGTCACGAAAGCGCAGATTGCGGGAGTAAGCGTGGTAGAATATTCTGGCGGGGCCGCGGCGCTCGAAGTCTCGCGGGTCTGGAAGAAAACAAACTATATGCTCGAAACGTGTTGAGCAAAAGGGGAATGTAAATGGCAAAGGGAAAAGTGGCCGCCGTATGTTCCGGCGCCGAGCGCGGCAAAGGGAAAACGCGCGTCCGCGAAGCTATGCTGATCGCCGGAGCCGGACTCGAAGGAGACGGTCACGCTCGAGGCGGCGCAAGACAGTTGAGCATCCTGTCCGGCGAGACTGCGAAACGACTAAATGAAGACCATGGACTGGGAGCGCAACCGGGAGACTTCGCGGAAAACATTCTCACGGAAGGATTGGACTTCGCGCGGCTCAATGTCGGAGACAAGCTGAAGATAGGAGAGGCGGTGGCGCGCATAACGGAGATCGGGAAACCGGAGCACGGCCCGAATGATTTTAACTTTAAAGGATTCGCCCCTCTTGCAAAAACCGGCTTGTTCGCCGAGATTATTGTCGGCGGCCGCGCGCGGGAAGGCGACGAGATATCGAAAATCGAAGACGAATAAGATTAAGGTCTGATAATCGGAGAAAGATCATGCCCATATACGAATATGAATGCGGGAAATGCGGGAACAGGCACGAGCATCAGCATGCCGCGAACGCGACGAGGGACGAAGCGCCGCCCTGCCCTTCCTGTGGCTCTCAGTCGTCGGAACGCGTTTTTTCTTCATTCTCTGTCGGAAAACAATCATCTCCCGGCTCCGGCGCGACATGTTGCGGCGCGGCAAACCCGTCCGAAGCCGGATGCGGCGGCGGCTCATGCTGCGGGAAAGGACGGTAAGACTGATATGTCGTCTAGATGCGTTAACGCGGATAAAACTCCCGAAGCGTTTTTCGTGTGGCTGAGAGACAGGTTTCCGGAGGCCGGCGGTTTCATCGACGTTTCGGCGCCGCCCGAAGATTCCAACATCGGGCCTCTGGACAACGCCGACGCGAACGGAACCATTCACGGAATATGCGGCGACACGATGGAGATATGGCTGAAGATTGAAAACGGGGTCGTGACGGACGCCAGATACGCGACTAACGGTTGCTTCTCGTCGAGAGCCTGCGGGGCGGCGGCGACATATCTTGCCAAAGGCGAAAGAATCATAGACGCTCTCGGCATATCCCCGCGCGACGTGATGAATCTGCTGGAACTGATTCCCGGCGTTGACATTCATTGTTCGATACTTGCGATATCAACCCTTTACAGGGCGATTGCGGAATACATTCTAAAAGGCAATATCAGCGTGGAAATGAAATAGCGATGAGCGCGGCAAGAGCGCAATCTCAACAGGAGGAAACACAAGATGGGTTCTGACGGCAAATGCGGACACGGCGGCGGCGGATGTTCAAGTGGAAACGAGCATCAAGGCGGCGGTCGCGATGAAATGAATGAATTTCTGGACAACCAACTGCTCTCCAAGCGGATGTCGATGATTAAGAACAAAATCATCGTCATGAGCGGGAAAGGCGGCGTTGGAAAAAGCACGGTGGCGGCAAACATAGCGGTGGGGCTGGCCATGCGCGGGCTGCGCGTGGGATTGCTGGATGTCGATATTCACGGGCCGAGCGTGCCGAGGCTTCTAGGGCTGGCGGACGCCCGCCCCGACCACGACGAGTTCGGGCTGAAACCTGTCGAATGCAAAGTCGGCGACGCCGTCCTCCGGGTGATGTCTATCGGCTTTCTCACATCGAACAGGGACGAAGCGATAATCTGGCGCGGCCCTATGAAAATGACCGCGATAAAACAGTTCCTGAAAGATGTCGCATGGGGCGAACTTGATTTCCTTGTCATCGACTCGCCTCCGGGAACGGGAGACGAACCGCTTTCGGTGTGCCAGTTGATTCCCGGCCTGACAGGCGCGGTAATCGTCACCACTCCCCAGAAACTGGCCATAGACGATGTGCGCAAATCCATCGCTTTCTGCAACAGGTTGAACCTTAGGGTTCTGGGAGTCGTCGAAAACATGAGCGGCTTCGTATGCCCGAAGTGCGGAGAGACGATAGACGTGTTCAAGAGCGGAGGCGGACAGGAAATGGCCGCCGATATGGGAGTTCCATTCCTCGGCAAAATCCCGTTGGATCCGGCGGTAGTCGCGGCTGGAGACGACGGGTCTCCGGTGGCGGCGTCGATTGCGGACGGGCCGACATCCGCCGCATTCAGCCTTATGATTGAACCGCTGTTGACATTAGTCAATAACGACGACGAGCAAATTCAACAGAAAGAAGGGACCGCGATGAGAATAGCGATACCGACCGCGCAGGGAAGCCTTTGCATGCACTTCGGCCATTGCGAAGTGTTCACGATATTCGATGTCGAGGACAACAAAGTTATCAGAACGGAAACTCTGACGCCTCCGGAGCATGAGCCGGGAGTTATTCCCAGATGGCTGAGCGAGCAGAAAGCGACTCACATCATCGCCGGGGGGATGGGTTCGCGCGCGCAGGATTTATTTAAACAGTACGGCATAGAAGTTGTGGTTGGCGCTCCGGCGCTGGCTCCTCAGAATGTCGTCGAGCAATACCTGTCAGGCTCGCTGCAATGCGGCGGCAACGTCTGCGACCACTGAGAAAATGGAAAACTCTCTGTTTGCTTGTCGATATGGTGTTAGGGTTAACTCTGGAACGGTTCTTGCCTTAGAACTGCAATGCGGATGCGTTACATCAGACTGACAGTTCGGTAATTTCAGCAAAGTTCTCACAAGCCGCCTTGAAGGAACATTTCAAGGCGGCTTTTTGAGTCTTAATCAAAACAAAACCGCCACCCTTTCCGTTGCGCGAAAAACTATCGATAATCAACCCGATTTCACCGTTAGATATGGCGAAACGGAAGCTATTTTCATAACGGGAAGCAAATTATGATATGCCGTGTTTTTTCATTTTTCTCCAGAGGGTGGCGTAGCTGACGCCAAGCTCTCTGGCGGTTTCGGCTCTGTTGCCGGAGTTGCGTTCAAGAGCCATTTTGATGGTTTCGGCTTCTGCGGTCATTAGAGGGGCGTCCGCGGAGGGTTGCGGCGCGGCAACGCGCATTTGGGCGTGTTCGGCGGGAAGGTGCTCGATTTCTATCATGTTTCCGTGGCACAGCACGAAGGCGTGCTCGATTATGTTCTCCAATTCGCGCACGTTGCCGGGGAATGAATGTTTCATCAAAACGCTCATTACTTCTGGTGAAACGTCGCGGATGTTCTTTTCTCTTTTGAGATTAAAATGCTTGATGAAATGTTCGACGAGCAGCGGAATATCCTCGCGTCTTTCGCGCAGCGGGGGCAGCTCGATCCTGACCACGTTCAGCCGGTAGTATAGGTCTCTTCTGAAAGAGCCGTTCTCCACAAGTTCGGCGAGCGGGCGGTTTGACGCGGCGATTATTCTGACGTCGGCTTTTGTTGTGGACACGGAACCTAGAGGCTCATACTCTTTCTCCTGAATGACGCGCAGGAGTTTGACTTGAGCGGCGGGGGAAATATCGCCTATTTCGTCGAGGAAAATCGCGCCGCCCTCCGCGAGCGCGAATCTGCCCGGCTTGTCGCGGACGGCGTCGGTGAATGCGCCCTTCACATATCCGAAAAGTTCGGACTCGAAAAGGTTGTCGGGCAGGACTCCGCAGTTGACAACGACATACGGTTTGTCTTTCCGGGGGCTTAGATTATGGATGGCGCGAGCGAAGAGTTCTTTGCCGGAACCGCTCGGCCCTTCTATCAGGACGGTGGCGTCGCTGTCCGCTATGTCCGGTAGGATGTTGAATATTTTGTGTATATTTCTGTTCTTGCTTACGATGTCCTCGAAAGTGTATTTGCCGCCGATTTCCTTTTTGAGGGCTTCGATGGCGGAAAGGTCGCGGAAGGTTTCGACGCCGCCGATTTGTTGTCCGTCGTCGCCGACGAGCGCGGAAGCGCTGACGCTTATCGGAATTGAGGAGCCATCCTTGGCGATGATATTCAGGGGGCGGTCCACGACGTCGCGCTTCTCTCTTACGGCTTCGTCGATGGCGCACGCTTGCCGGCAGATGCTCGCCCTGAATATCTCGTGACAGAATTTACCGATAGCCTCTTCTCTTGTGTAACCTGTTATTCTCTCTGCTGCCCGGTTGAAAGTGGTTATTCTTTTGTCGGCGTCGATGGTAAAAACGCCGTCGGCAATGCTGTCGAGGATAGTTCCGACAAATCCGCCGCATTCGTTTTCGCCAACGGAGAATTTCAATGCGATGTTCCTTCCATGTCCGTTTTGTAATGCCGCGCTGTCCGCGCTGTCGCTCGAACTAGCCGCGATTGCTTATTCAATTATATAATCGCGCCGGCGAAGGTTTCCATATATACGAAAACAAGACCGCGACGGTCTAAGATAACCGAAGCCGTATCGGGCAAATAAAAAACGCAACCGGCATGTTAAACCGGCTGCGTTGATACATCTGAATCATGTGCGAGACGCGAAGCGACCCGGAAAAGGAACCGGGGAGCGACGCGTCGAACTTCCGGATCGGTTTATTACCAGCGTTTGCCGCCGCCGCCGTAACCGCCGCCGCCGCC
>JAKQBV010000046.1 GCA_029573925.1 bacterium | reverse complement strand
GTATCCAAAGGGATCGACGGCGATGCCGCCGACGGTGTAGCCGCCGGGGGTGTAAACGCTCGCGCTCACCGCGCCGGTGGACGGGTTGAACGGGATGATGTGGTTGACGAACGACGAGTCGGAGACGGCGACGTAGGCTTTGGAGGATGACACGACAGCCAAGCTGCCGGGAGCGCCGCCGAGGCCGGTTTTGTCCGCGACGGACGCCGCCGCGTATGTGTCCGGGTTGACTGAGTCGACGCCGCCGGGAGTTTCCGGATTGTAATAGTCGCCGGAACTGCTGACGAAGATTCTGTTCGTCGCCGCGTTGTAGACGGCGTACTGCGGGTTCCAGCCGGAAATCTCGACGCCCTGAACGCCGGGAGCGGCAGCGTCGGCGTCTATGAGCGAGTCGGTCGCCGTGTCGATGACGGCGAGTATGCCGGGGGCCGCCGGAGCCCAGTCAACCAGATTCTGGAGCAGCACGAAGACTTTCGTCCCGACTTTGACCATCTGCGCCATCTCTGGAACGCCGTCTGACAGCGCGAACCCTGAGAGGTCGATTGTGCCGAGTTCAGCCCCGGTCGCCGGGTTGACGATAAGCAACGTTGCCGAGCCGAGCCGGGAGACGTACGCTTTTGTCGCCGATATCACGGCGATGTCCTGCGGGTTCGAGCCGTTTCCGGTTGAGAACTGCGTCGCGAGCGAAAGCCCGTCCGCAGGGTCCAGAACGGTGATGTTGTCCTGTCCGTATCTGTTGATGACGAAGACGTAGCCGCCGTCGGCTTTGACGGTGGCGTCGCTGTGGATGGATACGACGTTGTTCGTGGTCGCCGGGGCGGTTGACATGTCGCCGTCGAGGGTTATGTATGAGAGCGCGCCGGAAGTCCAGTCTGTTGTGGCGACGACGGCGATGGCGACGGAAGACGAAGAACTGTCGGGAAGCGCGGACGCGAGCGCGGTTTGAACGGCAGCGTCGCGGGCCGCTGCGGCCGCCGCGTCGGCAATCGCGTCGGATATCGTCGCGCCGGCGAAGCTCTCGCCTTCGAGGGCCGTTTCGACGACAGTCTCCACGGCTGTTATCTCTGCGCGGGTCAGGTCGGAGAACGAGCGGCCTGAGTCCGACATCCGTTGCTCAATTACCTGAATGACCGCCTCGGACACAGGAGATATCGCGACGCCGGAAGTGGCTGTTGCCAAACCCCTCATCTCCACGGAGCCGAACTTGACTGAAAGAAGGACTAGGGTGGAGGCGACCTTTACGCCGGAGGGGAGGGAGACTGTGAAATTGCCGGCGGCGGTTGACTGCGAAGTCGCGAGCAAAGAGAGAGCGCCGGACGAGCCGACGGAGTATGCGTTGACCGTCACTGCCGATGAAACATTCTGGAGGGCGGACGCGGTTCTGTCGGCGGAGCGGGCGGACACAGCGCCGCCGGGGGTCTGCACGGAGCCTGAAATCGAGTCGCCGGGGGCGCTCCCTCCGCCTCCTCCGCAACCGGCTGCCGCCATCGCAACGGCGACGGCAAGCGCCGCTAGATACAATTTAATGCCTTTCTTCGCTTTGTTCATCGCTATTCTCCCTTTAGGTTATTTGAACATCCTTTGATATGTGAAAAAGAAGGCTTTTCCGGGAAGCGGGAACCCGATGTAGTCGGAGACCCTGTTGTCCGTCAGGTTTTTGCCTTCGATGGTGAAAGTGGAATTCGAGCGGGAGAACGACGCGCCGACCGAGTGGACGTCCCCCGATGGGAACGGCTGGATGTTCGCGCGGTCGTGATAACCCGCGCCCGCGCGGCTGAACTGATGCCAAGCTTTCCACGGCGCGCGCTCGAACGCCAGCCGGGAATTGAACTCGCGCTCGCGCCGCCCCGGGAGCATGTTTCCGCGCCAGAACGCCACATCGCTGTCGTCTCTCGCGTTCTGATAGGTGTGGTTGGCGGACAAGCTCCAAGAGGGCGATAGCTTGGCGGAAAGCGCAAGCTCAAAGCCGCGGACCTTCGCGCGGCCTATGTTGTCCGCGCGGGCTACGCGCTGCGAATTCTGCATGAACACTATCAGGTTATCCGTGTCCGCTCCGAAATATGACGCCTCGAACAGAGCGGTTCGCGCCCCTCCGCCGAAACTCCATGAAAAACCGATGTCGTAGGACTTTCCTTTTTCCGGCGACAATCCGGTGTTGCCGATAACCGAGCCTCTGTCGCCGAACAGCTCATAAAATGAAGGCGTTCTGAACTTTCTGCCCGCGTTGGCTTTGAGGCGAAACGCGCCGGACGCCCGGTAGCGCGCTCCCGCGGAAAACGCCGTCAACGCGTCCGAGCGGGATGTTTCGGGGGCCAGCGGGGAGAAATCAAACGGGTCGTCGCCTGAAAACCTGTCGCTGACGCGCTCAAACCTGAACGCGGGGACAATCAGCAATCTGTCATCGAGGAAAGCCGCCGAGTCCTCGACCGCCGCTGTTATGGAGTTGCGGCGGCTGGGTTTGCCGACCTGATTGGCCTGCCTCGCGTCGCGCGGCTTGAAGGTCTCCCGGGAGACGGAGAGCGAGGCGGTCACAGCATGGTTTTCCGCCGGGAAGAACTCGAAGGACGAAAACAGCGAGTCCGCGCGCGTGGCGTTGCGGTTGTCCTGAGAGCCGAGACCGATCTGGCTCGCCGGGTCGTAAAACCTCGTCGTGTTGGCCGAACTGGATAGTCTGAATGTGGAAACCGCGCCGTGTATGAGAGCGCCCTTGTCCTCAAATGTCGCCGTAAAGATATTCCTAAATGTTTTTAGGCGCGCCAGTTCAGACTGAAAGTTGCCTAGACCGGGAACGCCCTGTTCTTTGAAGTAGGATTGATTTGAAAGAGAGACGCGGCGCGGCCCGTTTTCGCCGCCGCCGGGAAAAATGTCCATCTTGAGGTCGAGGTTGTCCGCCGAGAAATCATTATTGACGCGGGGAGTCCACTCGTCGTCGGCGGCGTTGAGAGGCGTGCCGTTGTCGTCGAGGAACTTGAAATCCCCCTGAGAGGACATGCGGGAGAAATCGACAGACGCGCGGGCGGAACGGACGGGCATGCGGGCGAACGCGTGCAGCGACCGGGAGCCGAAAGAGCCGAACCCGGCGGACGCCTCAACGGACGCGCCGCCCGAACCGGGCCGGGTGACGATGTTCACCGCTCCCGCGTGTGCCGTCCCCTGAAATCTCGCGGGAACGCCGCCACGGTAGACCTCGATTCTTTCCACGTTTGCCAGCGGGATGGCCCCCATGTCCACCGCGCCGCCGACAGCCTGATTGAGCGCCACCCCGTCCACCATCACCAGAACATGACTCGACTCCGACCCGCGCACCGATACCGTGCTGAAACTTCCCAGCCCTCCGTAGCTTCTAATCTCTATTCCGGCTGTTTCTTGCAACAGTTCGGGCACGGTCGAGAACCGCTTGTCGAAACTCTCGCGGGGTATCACGGTTATCGACGTGGGCGAGGACTCCAGTTCAGCTTCCGCCGATACGGGGTCGGCGTAGATAATCAGTTCGCCGATGTCGATGGAAGAGGGAGCTTCGGCAGGCAAAGCGGGGGACGAGGCCGCGAACGTCAACAGCAACGCGGCGGCGCAAAATAATCTCAGCGAGCCGGAACGGCTCCCGCTGCTCCGCTCAGACGTCCCGCGCGGATTTCTAGTGAATTGTTTTAACTGATTTGAATGGTTATTAATCAAAAAACACCGAACCCCTTCGAGGTCCGGTGTTCGCCTCACAAAGTCATGCGGCGGGTCTTTCTCTGGAAGAACCCGGCGCGGGGCAAAGCCCCTGTTCTTTTGCAGGTCTTCTGGCTTATGGATCCCTCTACTCGCCGAACCTTCCCGCTCTCGCAGTGGTCACAATCGGCTTTCGTCCCCATTCACAGCGGCCGGACCGCGACGGATTCGCACCGTCTTCCCTATTATCCCTCCGAGGAGGGTCAAAAGAACTTAAATCGCAATATACTCCGCTCCCGGCTCGATGTCAATACTGCGGACGGCGGAGCTTAAAGGAAAACCATTGATAAAGTTTCCTTGAAAATCCTTCAAACTTTTTCTTTGAGCTTCGGAACCGGACGCTGCCGCGTCTAGTCCCGACGCTCTTGCGAAAATATTTAATAAGAAGGTTTTTCTGAAAACCCCTTTCCCAACATCTTTTCCCATGATACGCGCCGAAGGCGGAAGCGAAGCTCCGCATTCGGCGCTAGCATGAAAAGTTTTGATAACGTCCCAAAGTTGTAGGACAATCAAAGAGCTTTAGCCCCTCTGAAGACAAGAATAACATTTCCGGTCAAGCGCAACCTGTCATTCCAGTA
>JAKQBV010000020.1 GCA_029573925.1 bacterium | reverse complement strand
ATCTGCCCGCCGCCGGAATCTATCGACGCTCCAAGCTCGTCCACAAGCGAAACATGCAATGAATATTCAAGCTGTATCGGGTCGGCGCTCGCCGTGTTTACCGTCGCTTGACTGTAAAATAAATCCTCCGCCGGATACTTTACGAAACCTGACGCCGACGTCACTGAAACCCGCCAGTCGTAAGGGGCGGGATTCCCAAAGTTGAACGCGTTCCACCCCGCTAACTGCGCGGCGGTGACAAGTATTACTCCATCGGCAGGGCTTCCGCTCGAATCGTTCGCATGTCCGTCATACAAATCAAATTGCACGTTGGGATTAGACAGCGAATCGTCGCTGCCCTCAGTTATGAATTCCACTACTGTATCAACATCCCCGGCGATGGGGTTGCCAAGCTCGTCCTGCAATACGATGCAGATATCCCCCGGCCCGGCTCCGACACTCGCGCAATCCGCCGCAAACACCCCCGCGCAATATATTGTTAAAACTCCAAACATTAACAACAAGACAATAAAATGCCTTCTCATATCAAAGTCGCCCTTTTCAAATGGATTTGTTTCAATACTGTTTTATTCGCCGAAAAAACCATAATTATTCAGTAAAAAGTCACAAACGGTTATAAAATTTTACCACATAACAATTCAGTATGCAATGTGATTTTTATTCTATTCATGTTCATCTCCAATCTAATAGATATGAGCCAAGCATCACTCTTTGCCATCATGATTATGCAACTACATTGGCGCCCAGTTGACAGAAAAACCGCACAAAATAAGTATTGCGCAATATTTATGCCATTTGCCATAAAATCACAAAAATAAAAAACGCACTGTTTTCGAGCTTTTTTAAAACTGCATCAATAAAAAACGTCTGTTTTGAGACAAATAATTGACAAAAATGCCACACCACGTGTGACCTAAATGCCACAGTTCGGAATGATTTGGGTGATTTTTAAGTCGGCCCGCCTCAGACGCCCTTGAATTCAGCCTTGCGCTTTTCCAAGAAAGCTGAAATGCCCTCGCGGGCGTCGCCGGACGCAAGCGCGACGAGGAAATTAGCTCGCTCTATGTCGAGTCCGGACTGGATGTCCGTCTCGACGCCCCTATTGACGGAATCGAGAATGGAGCGAGTCGCAATGGGAGAGCGCGTTGCGGCCAGTTCGGCCAACGCGACCGCTTCCTCAAGCGCCTTTCCGGGCGCGCAAAGCTTGTCGCAAAGCCCTATCGCCACCGCTTCTTCAGCCTTAATGTGCTGACCGAAAATCATCATGTGGAGCGACTTGGATTTGCCGACTAGGCGGGACAGCCTCTGAGTGCCGCCGTATCCGGGGATTATTCCCAGATTGGATTCGGGAAGCCCGATAATCGCGTTTTCGGCGATGACCCTGAAGGTGCAGGAGAGAGCCAATTCGCAACCGCCGCCAAGAGTGATGCCGTTTATCGCCGCGATGACAGGCTTGCCGCACGTTTCCACCTTCAGAAACGTGTCCTGCCCGCGCTTCACGAACGTGTCCGGATTGTCCCCGAACCCGGCCTTAAGGTCCGCCCCGGCGCAAAACGCTTTTTCTCCGGCTCCGGTGACAACAATCGACCTGACGTCTGCGTCCGCCGCGAACTCGTCTATCGCCGCGCCTATTTCGACCACCAAATCCCCGCTCAGCGCGTTCACCGGCGGCCTGTTCAATGTGATCTGCCCGTATCCATTTTTCTTTTCAGCAATCAAATTCTTGTATTCCATTAGTATTTTTCTCCTTCCGGTTATTTGTTTGATCCGCCTATTCAGGCTGCGAAACGTTTCGATTCTAGCGCCGCGCTAGGTCAAAAGTCAAAGCGCCCGCGCGCCGCCAGCGCCCTTTTTTTTCAAATGTTTCATCCGCGCTTGCGCTCTGTTAGAATTTACGGCATGAAAAAGTCTATAGTCGCGGTGGCAAGATGCGAGGATTACTCCCCCGAACGGGTCGGCAAGTCCTTAGACGACATGCTGGAATTGCTAGGCGGACTAGAGAAATTCGTCGGCAGAGGCAAGAAAGTGTTCGTCAAACCGAATCTGCTTCTGGCGGCAAAACCCGAAGAGGCGGTAACAACCCACCCGGCGGTCCTGATAGCGGTCATCCGAAGGCTGCAAGACCTCGGCGCGACAGTCTCTTTCGGCGACCTGCCCGGCGGCTTCCATGCCGGCGGAACCCGCAAAGTGCACACCGCAACCGACATGCCGCGAGTGGCGCAGGAGACCGGCGCTGAACTGGTCTCCCTCGAAAAACACAGCTTCAGAAAATTGGAAATCCCCGGCGCAAAAAAACTGACCCACATCCATATCCCCAAGCATCTGGACGAGGTGGACGTCATAGTGAACGTCTGCAAATTGAAGACTCACATGCAGACGCTGATGACGGGGGCGGTAAAAAACATGTTCGGCCTGACTGCCACAACGGACAGAGTGGCGGCGCACAGGTTCGCGCGCTACAGGGATTTTGCGGAGGCGGTGGCGGACATCTATTCGGCCATGCCCCCCGCGCTTTCGATAATGGACGCGGTAGTCGGGATGGAAGGCACAGGCCCGAGTCAGGGCAAGCCGATAGCGCTTAAATTTATCGCGGGCGCGGCGGACGCGGTGGCGCTTGACGCGTTTGCCGCCGCCGCTCTGGGGTTCTCCCCCGGCGAGATAGCCGTCACCGAATGCGCGGGGCTGCGCGGAATGGGAGCCTATAAACTTAAAGACATCGAGGTCCTCGGCGAGCGGCTGGAGAACGTGCGCCGCCGCGTCCGCAGGCCGTCATCCGCCGCGTTCCTGCTCATGCCCGTGCTCGCCTCGCCTTTCACCGAGTTGACGAAAGTGCGCCCGCGCATCGAGCCGGAAAAGTGCGTCAAATGCCGCAAATGCGCCGAAGTCTGCCCCGCCGGAGCCATTTCTTTCGACGAAAAAGCAGGGAAAATCAACAACGACAAATGCATCCTTTGTTTTTGCTGCCACGAACTCTGCATTTACAGCGCGGTCGCTCTCAACAAACCGCCGCTGGTCAAACTTATCGAGATGGTGAGAAAGTAAGAGAAGCCCGCCTCTGGCGGCTTTCTCCGGAGCGACTCAATGAAAAATAACGAATCCGTTTTTGATTGTTTGGGAATAGGTTTGTGCGCGCTGGACTATCAGTGCGTGCTGGGCAAGTATCCGGAGCCTGACGAAAAAACAACAGTGAAAGAATTTACGATGCAGGGAGGCGCGCCTGTTCCCACCGCGCTGGTGGCTCTTGCCAAATGGAAAAGGAGTTGCTCCTTCATCGGCTCGGCCGGCAACGACCACGAGGGACTTTTCATCCAGCGGGAGCTTGAGCGATACGGCGTGCGAGCGGACGGAATGGTTCTGCATCGGAAAGCGCGGACGTGCAAGGCGTTCGTATGGATAGACGAATCGACGGGAAGCAGGGCGTGCGCGTTGGACCAGACTGGCGCGCTGCCTCTGCCGCCCCGCGCCGTTTCCGGGACCGCGCTTCCGCAGTGCCGCGTCATGCATGTGGACGGGCGCGACGCGCGCGCGGCTATCCTCGCCCTGAAAACAGCCCGCCGCAGAGGCATCCCGTCAGTCATCGACGCCGGAAGTCCCCGCGAGCGCATGGACGAGATTTTCGCCTCTGTGGATCACTTTGTCGCCTCCCGCGAGTTCGCCAGAAGATACTACGGCGCGAAAATCAGTCCCGCGTCGGCGTGTGAAAAAATCCTCTCCGCAGGCCCTCGCGCGGCGGTTGTCACGCTTGGTGAAAAAGGCTGCGCCGGCGCCACCCGCGACGGCTCTTTCATGGTTAAGGCTTACTCCAAACCCGGTTTCGTGGTGGACACCACCGGGGCAGGCGACGTCTTTCACGGCGGATACATTCACGGCCTGCTCAACGGATGGGACGTCAAACGCTGTTGCGAATTCGCCAACGCCGCCGCCTTCCTGACCTGCGGCGCGATAGGCGCTCGCGACGGCATCCCCACCCTGAACGCCGCCATGCGCCTCTATCGACAATGAACCCGAATCCGTCGTTAGGATTCGGGATAGCGCAAAATGTTTGGGAAAAGGGGTTTGGGGAAAGAACCCTTTCCAAAGGGTTTTTCCCCAATCGCCGAAGGCGAAAACCTATTCTGTTGATTTTTTCAGCTTAAAACATTGCTGAACGTTCCCCGCTCAGCGAACGCCCGAGCGGCCCCTGCGGTTTGAAGAGGCCGAAGCGTATCTGACGCCGCCGCGCGTTCCGCCGCCGTAGCGCGACCGCGAGGGCGTTGCGACGGTAGCAGGAGCCTCGGCGACAGTGGACGCGAACGGGTTGTCATCCTCGCGCCTGATGCTCTTCTTTATAAGACGCTCGATGTTCTTCAGGTAGGGGCGCTCGTCCACTGCGCAGAATGAGATGGCGATTCCGGAAGCTCCCGCGCGGCCGGTTCTGCCTATGCGGTGAACGTAACTCTCCGGCTCGTTTGGCAAGTCGAAGTTGATGACGTGAGTGACGCTGTCGATGTCGATGCCGCGCGAGGCGATATCTGTTGCCACAAGGGCCTGTGAGCGTCCGCGCTTGAATGAGTCCAGCGCGTTCTGTCTCGCGTTCTGCGTTTTGTTTCCGTGAATCGCCTCGGCTTTGACGTTGCCGCGCGAAAGCATCTTTGCCACTTTGTCCGCGCCATGCTTCGTGCGGGTAAAAATAAGAGCGCGCCCGAATTCCGGCTTGCTCATAAGGCTCGAAAGCAACGCTCCCTTGTCCGCTTTCTCCACGTAATACACCGACTGCTCTATGAGATCGACAGTCGAGCATGGAGGAGCGACGGACACTTGCGCAGGATTCCTCAGAAGGTTGTCCGCCAGATTCCGGATATCTCCGGGCATGGTGGCCGAGAACAGAAGAGTCTGCCTGCGGTCGGGAAGCAGTTTCGCGACTCTGCGCACATCATGAATGAACCCCATGTCGAGCATGCGGTCGGCCTCGTCGAGAACAAAAATCTCAAGCAAGCCGAGATCTATGAAGCCCTGACCTATAAGGTCGAGCAGTCTTCCGGGGGTGGCGACAAGAACGTCCACGCCGCGCCTGAGCGCGTCCGCTTGGCGGCCTTGGCTTACGCCTCCGAACACAGCCGTTCTATAAACGCCCGTCGTTTTTCCGAACGCGGCGAAGCAATCGTCTATCTGAGCGGCCAGTTCCCGCGTTGGCGTGAGAATCAGCGCCCGAATCGGGCGCCTGCCCTTGCGCGCCTGCGCCTTGCTTAGCTTCTGGATTATCGGCAACGCGAAAGCGGCCGTCTTTCCCGTTCCCGTCTGCGCGCAACCGAGAACATCTCTTCCCTTTAGAACCAAGGGGATCGCCTGCGCCTGTATCGGCGTCGGCTCCGAGTACCCTTCCGCTTTAACAGCTTTGAGCATCTCCTGATTCAAACCTAAATCTTTAAAACTTGACATAAAACATTTCCTCTGCGGCGGTTCCGCCGCCGCTTCCTTCCATATAGAAATATCAACGGCCTCGGCCGTTTATTTGCGCTCCGCCGCCCTCCGCGCGCTAAAAAGCCGCGTTCAGGCGTCAAATCTGCGCCCCGCGACGATCGCTCGTCTTCGGGGTTGCGGATAGTTTTCAGTTATCGTTTTGAGGTGTATTTCGGAGAGGAATCCGCTCCAGTATGCCGCTTGCCTTCACAGAATACATACGCCGCAGATAATTTTCACAACCGTCCGCGCGGATTGCTCCGCTGTTAAAAGCATGGCGCTTTAAAACCGATATGTAAAGGAAACCCTTAAAAAACCATAAAAATGAAAAAGGGAAACCTTGCATGAAGATTTCCCTTTAGAGATTTCGCAATAGTTATCTTGACGCGATGTTCAGGCGGATGAGAGCGCGCAACAGGGCAGCCTCGGCGCGTCTGATGTCGACGTTGTCGCGGTTTTTGAGGCGCTCTTCAGCGCGTTCTTTTGCTTTTCTTGCGCGCTCGACGTCGATTTCATCCTTCGACTCGCAGGTCTCGACCAGAATAGCCGCTTTGTTGCCGCGCACCTCGAAGAATCCGCTGCTGACGGCGAACCATTTGTCCGCGCCATCGGCGGTGCGCAGGTGTAGCGGGCCGAAGTCGAGCGCGGCCAGCATTGGAGCGTGGTTCGCCAGCACTCCGAAGTATCCGTCCGTGCCGCGCGCTATGAGCGTTCTGACGTCGCCTTTGAAGGCCGACTTCATCGGCGTCATGATATCGAGTGTGTAGTTTTGATCCGCCATAACTTTGAATCGGTTCCCGCGCGCGCGTTGCCGCCCCGCGAGGGACCTTTCGGTGTTTTATCCTCTCAACTGCTTCGCTTTCTCGACGGCTTCTTCTATCCCGCCGACCATGTAGAACGCCTGTTCCGGCAAGTCGTCATGCTTGCCTTCGATGACTTCCTTGAATCCCTTGATGGTCTCTTCGAGCGGCACGTACTTGCCGGCTTGGCCTGTGAACGCCTCGGCCACGAAGAACGGCTGGGAAAGGAACCTCTGAATTTTTCTGGCGCGGGACACCGTCAATTTATCCTCGTCGGAAAGCTCTTCCATGCCGAGGATGGCGATGATGTCCTGAAGGTTTTTGTATTTCTGAAGGATGTTCTGCACCTGCCGGGTTACGCCGTAGTGCTCGTTTCCGACGATGTTCGGGTCGAGTATGCGGGAGGTGGAGTCGAGCGGGTCGACGGCGGGGTAGATGCCGAGTTCGGCGATTTGTCTTGAAAGCACGGTGGTGGCGTCAAGGTGGGAGAACGTAGTGGCAGGAGCCGGGTCAGTAAGGTCGTCGGCGGGAACGTAGATGGCCTGAACTGAAGTGATGGAGCCTTTTTTCGTTGAGGTGATGCGTTCCTGCATGGCGCCCATTTCTGTTGCGAGAGTGGGCTGGTATCCGACGGCGGACGGCATGCGTCCGAGAAGAGCGGAGACCTCGGAGCCGGCTTGTGTGAATCTGAATATGTTGTCGATGAACAGGAGAACGTCCTGCCCTTCCTCGTCGCGGAAGTATTCGGCCATAGTGAGAGCGGAGAGAGCGACGCGGAGTCTGGCTCCGGGAGGCTCGTTCATCTGCCCGAACACGAGGCAGGTTTTATCGATAACGCCGGACTCTTTCATTTCGAGCCAGAGGTCGTTTCCTTCGCGCGTTCGTTCGCCGACGCCGCCGAACACGGAGAAGCCGCCGTGGTGGGTGGCGATGTTGTGGATAAGCTCCATGATAACGACGGTTTTGCCGACGCCCGCGCCGCCGAAAAGGCCGACTTTGCCGCCCTTGGCGTAAGGCTCGAGCAGGTCGATGACCTTGATGCCGGTCTCGAACACTTCAGAGACTGCCGTCTGGTCCTCAAACGACGGAGCTTCGCGGTGGATCGGATACTCCATGCTGGTCTTCAGTTCGCCCTGTTCGTCGATGGTTTCTCCGAGCAGGTTGAACAGACGGCCGAGAGTTTCGCGACCGACGGGAAGCATGATGGGCTTGCCCGTGTTCACCACTTTGTCGCCGCGCTTGAGTCCGTCAGTGGACTGCATGCTGATGGCGCGGACAATGTTGTTGCCCAAATGCTGCGCCACTTCGACGGTGATGGTCGCTTTGGTCGATTTGTTCTCGACCTTTAGCGCCGTGAGTATTTCGGGCAGATGTTCGGGCGGAAATTCCGCGTCGATCGTCGGTCCGATTATCTGTACAATTTTTCCATCCGGTAATGCCATCGGGTCACCTCGTCCGCGGGGCGCCTGCGCCCCTGCTGTTTACTTCTCTAGCGCTTCGGCGCCGCCTACTATTTCAAGCAGTTCCTTTGTTATCGCCGTCTGGCGCGCGTTGTTGTATTTAAGCGTCAACAACCTCACCATTTCCTCGGCGTTGTCCGTCGCGTTCGTCATCGCCACCATGCGTTGTCCCTGCTCGCTGGCGAAGCTTTCCGCGAGAGATGTGATGATTCTGGTGTACAGGTACTTCGGGAACAATATCTCCAGCAGAGCCTCGGAACTCGGCTGATAAATGAAGTCCGCCGCCGGGCCTTTATGCTCGGTTTCAGATTCCGCCGACTGTATCGGCAGCAGGGGGATGTTCGTCTGCTTGCACACCGCCGGGGACACGTACTTGGAATACAGCACGTTCACTTCGTCCACTTCCCCGGCGATGAAGTCCGCCGCGAGCGTGTCCGTGATTTCCTTGATTTGTTTATGGTTAATCGTCTGGTCGATGTCCAGCATCGAATACTTGATATTTCCGCCGCGCCTTTTGTAATAATTGACGCCTTTTTTGCCGATGATGTAGAAAAGACAATTGTCGCGCCCGTTGGCGTTCAGCCAGTTGTCTGCCTCTCGCAGTATGTTGCCGTTATAGCTTCCGCAAAGCCCGCGGTCTGAAGTTATCAGCAACAAGCCCCGTTTGCGGATTGTTCCGCGCGTCTCGGCGAGCGGGTGAGGCACGTTCTCCGGCGATATCGTAAATCCATCCAAGAAGCTTTGCAGTCTGTCCGCGTACGGGCGCGCCATCATCGCGCGCTCTTCGGCCTTGCGAAGCCTCGCCGCCGCGATCATCTTCATGGCGCTAGTAATCTTCTGCGTGTTCTTGACAGCGACTATTCTGGTGCGTATTTTCTTCGGATTTTCAGCTATGGCCGTTCACACTCCCCGCCGCTCCGTCGCCATCCGGCGTCCGCGCTTTATGCCTTGAATTTTCCTTTGAAATCCTCCACCGCCTGTTTCAATTTCGCAGCAGTGGAGTCCGTCAGTTCTTTTGACGTCCCGATTTCTTTCGGGATGTCAGGATGCTTCTCGCTCAGGTATTGAAGCAGTTCGCGCTCGAAGCGTTTAAGAGCCGCCGTCGGAACGCTGTCGAGCAGACCGTTGACGCCGGCAAAGATTATCGCCACCTGATCTTCGAGCTTCATCGGGACATACTGGTCCTGTTTGAGTATCTCGGTCATTTTCTCGCCGCGAGTAAGTTGGGCGAGCGTGGCCTTGTCGAGGTCGGAGCCGAACTGGGCAAACGCCGCAAGTTCGCGGTACTGAGCGAGGTCAAGGCGAAGGCGGCCGGCGATTTTCTTCATCGCTTTGGTCTGCGCTTTGCCGCCTACGCGCGACACCGAGAGGCCCACGTTGATGGCGGGTCGCTGTCCGGCGTAGAACAGGTCGGTTTCGAGGAATATCTGCCCGTCTGTAATCGAGATGACGTTGGTCGGGATGTACGCCGAAACGTCGCCAGCCTGCGTCTCGATGATCGGCAGAGCGGTCAGAGAACCGGCTCCCAGTTTGTCGTTGAGTTTCACGGCGCGCTCAAGCAGTCTGCTGTGAAGATAGAAGATGTCTCCGGGGTACGCTTCGCGTCCGGGAGGCCTGCGCAACAGAAGCGACATCTGCCGGTATGACGCGGCCTGTTTCGTCAGGTCGTCGTAAATCAGCAGAACGTGCTTGCCCTGATACATGAAGTGCTCGCCCATCGCGCAACCGGCGTAGGGAGCGATGTACTGCAAGGCCGCCGCGTCCATAGCGGTCGCCGCCACGATGGTGGTGTACTCCATCGCGCCGTACTTTTTAAGTATTTCAACCACAGAGACCAGAGTGGACATCTTCTGGCCTA
>JAKQBV010000015.1 GCA_029573925.1 bacterium | reverse complement strand
CCAAATCACGAAATCAAAAATCACAATCGCTCAGAGTCTCTTGTTTTCGAGCACCTTTTCAACAGCGTCATTTAAGGCGTTTTAGAGGCGGGGAAGGGGAATGGGAAGGGAAAGAGGGAGAAGGAGAGGAAGAGGGGAGTTAAGGGAAAACTTTTGAAAAAGTTTTCCCTTAAAATCCCTTTCAAAACATTTCGATGCGCGCGGCGAAGCGGGCGCGTTCGCGCCTGCGCTCCGCCGCGCTCATGTGAAAAGATATTGGGAAAAGGTTTTTCAACCCGAATCCGTCGTTAGGATTCGGGAGCGATTGTTCAGAGCGGATGAAATGCGAGGCGCAAGACGCGTTTTTGCAGTGAATAGAACATACGGTTCATGAACAAAAAAAATGGGTGGCACGCACAAACTTGCTTTGTTCGTGAGTTCGCCGCTATGAAAATCGCTCCGGTTCGTCGGCTCTATCGACGAATCCGTGTTCAAAGGATTAAGAAACGAGCTTTTCTACGATTGTGAAACCATTGTCTGAAAACTGCCTATTCACGGACGACTCGCGATTCGAGAAAGCGCTCTATGTAATCTCGATCTGGAGAGTCAGGCTCAAGAGACAGGTATATCAGAGCGTATTTGACGGCTTCATACATATTGCCGTTCAGTTCGAAGTGATATGACGCCTCGTTAAGATAGGAGGATTGATTGTATATATCAAACAACATGAGATAATGCAATGCGGCGGCTAAGTTGTCATTGTTATCGGACTCAGTCCGGGCCTGCTTTTCCAGAGTCGCCTTGTCAGGAATCATTTTTCGGTTTTTTTCATATAATTCCAGATAAAGTCTCGCATATTTCAGTCTAACCGCATTAGACCTGAATAAGTCAACATGCGGCGTGTTGTTGATGAAGTTTTTGAAAGCGTATTTTGCCTCCGCAAAATCCCTCTTGCGCAAACTCATAATTGCCCTTAGCCATTTAGAATTGGATGAAGTGTCGAGTTTTTCCGCCTGTTCCATTTGCTTCCATGCCCGCGGCATCTTGTCCCGGTAATACTCAACCATCGCAAGCGTTCGATATATTCCGGACCATGACTCGTCTCTTTCCAGATAATACTCGGCATAGTATTGCGCTTTGTCGAATTCCCCCGCGTCGCGATAGACAAATGCCAGATCGTTTGCCGCTCGCAAAAAACCTTCATCTTGTTCGAGGATACCCGTCAACAACGCAATGGCTTTATTGAAGTCTCCATAATATAAATATGCCCATGCCAACGACCTTATCCTGTCTTTCTCCTCGGTGGAATCTTCCTTTCCCCGCTTTATCAACAAAATCTGTTTCAGATAGCATTCTTCATCATCATTTGCCAGACATTCCAACTCAAAAGCATAGTTGTATTGTTTATCGCTGTTGTACGTTTCTCTCAGCTTATTTAAAAACGGCGCGGCCTCCTCAATCAAACCGCATTCAAGGCACATAACCGCCAACAAGTTCCCGGTTTTGTACTCTTCCAGACATTCATGGGCAAGCTGCGCGGCGATTTCCCTGAACTCATCACACTTGTGGTATTTTTCGTAATATTCTTTTCTAATAGCATCCGCGCCGCAATCAACAGCAGAAGCCTCGGCGCAAAACACACATAGAAAAAGCGAAAGAAGAACGACTGTGAAGTATTTGACGGCTGTTTTCTCGTTCATGTCACTAATTAATTCTGATAAATAATGTCGCATGGCAAAAACAATTTATGATTCAATAGATTAAAATTATATCACGATGATTACTAAATAGCCATCTAAGAAACGCAAATCGGCAATGATTTCGGGTGACTAGAAAAATGTGGAAACCCTGCGCAGCGAGTCGCGGGTTATTTCAAATCGAGGAACTCTTTGACTATTTTGTTGAAAGTCTCCGGTTGTTCTTCCTGCGGGCAGTGTCCGCATTTGGGGATGATGACGAGCTTAGAGCCGGGGAGTTTGCGGGCGAAGACGGAGGCGATGGCGGAGCTTATGAGGCGGTCTTTCTCTCCCCAGACGATGAGGACGGGGGCTTTGACGCGGGCGAAATCGTCGTCTGTGAACGCTTCTATATTGTTTATGGCAATAGCGGCGGCGTCCATCTGGCCGACCGTCCGGAAAGGCAGCATGCACATCTCCGCCTTTTCGGAGGTTGCCACGGATTTGTCGTGGAATATCATTCGTTTGAGAATGAATTTCACCGTGGCCGGGTTATTGAGGCTGGACATGAGGCTGTTCACGCCGGGCGTGGAGATGAGTTTGAAGCCCCAGAAGTGGTCGCTTTTCACTCCCGCGCTGTCAACAAGGACGATTTTATCCACTCGGTCTGGGTAGTCCGCGGCGAACCGGATAGCCACGCCGCCGCCCATTGAGTTGCCGATAAGCGTCGCGCGTCGGACGCCTTTCTTGTCCATCAACTGAAGCATGGAAGAGGCGAAAAACGGATAGTCGTATTCGATGTTTGCGGGCTTATCGCTGAAGCCGAAGCCGGGCAGGTCTGGGACGATTACGCGGCGGTTCTTCGAGAGTTCGGGGACGGTGCCCTCCCATGTGTATCCCCAAGCGGCGAAGCCGTGTATCAGAAGCAGGGCAGGTTCCCCTTTGCCGGTATCTTGGACGCGCAGGGTCAGGCCGTTGTCGAGCGTCACGAAATCGCCGAATGGAGCGGCTTCGCGCGGCTGAAGCTTTTCAGTTTTATGGACTAGCGGAAATATGAGCGCGAACAGAAGAAGCGCCAGCGCGGCGGCGGCGCATATCTTGACTGTTTTCTTCGCTTTTGCCAAGAAACCGCCGGAGTTGGATTTTTTGTTCTTCTTTTTTTTCGCCGCCATCTTTGTTGGTCGCCTCTTTCAGAATTTGCCCGCGAGACCCGGCCGGATTGTCCGCCGAAGGGACGCGGAGAGGACGCGCCGCGCGCGCCGTTTCGCCTATTCTACGCTCCAAGCCCTGAAAGCGCGACGATGTGGAAAATAAAAAGCGCGGCGAGCGCGTAAGCTATCCAGTGAAGCTTGCGCCAAGAGCCTGAGACTATCATCAGGAAAGCGTAAGAGATGAATCCGAAAGCGATGCCGTCGGCGATGCTCATCGTGAGCGGGATTCCGGCGATGATAAGGAAGGAGGGGATTGATTCGCGGTAGTCGTCCCAGTTGACGCGCACGGCGCCGCCGCACATCATGACGCCGACGAGGATGAGGACTGGCGCGGTGATGGCGGAGCAGCCGGTGACCATGCGCATGAGCGGCTCGATGAACATGGCAAGAAGGAAGAGGACGCCGACGACGGCGGCGGTGAGTCCGGTGCGGCCGCCGTGCTGGATGCCCGCCGCGCTCTCCACATAGCTGGTGACGGTGGAGGTTCCGGCGAGCGCGCCCGCGACAGTCGCAACAGAATCCGCTACGAGCGCCCGCCCTATCCTCGGCATATTCCCTTTCTCGTCCATCAGGTTAGCCTGTCTGGCTACCCCGACGAACGTGCCCACCGAGTCGAAAAAGTCCATTATCACGAAGACGGCGATGATGGCGCCGAGGCCGACCTTGAGCGCGCCGAGTATGTCCAGCTTGAAAGCGATGTTCCCCAACGCGGCGAAATCGGGAACGCTGAACGCGCCGGAGAAGCTTGTTTTGCCGAGCAGGAGGGCGGTGGCCGCCGCCGCCGCTATGCCCGCGATAAGCCCGCCGCTGATTCGGCGCGCGAGGAACAACCCCGCGACTGCCAGCCCTACCAACGCTATGGCAGCGTCGGGCGTCGTCATGTCCCCCATCTTCACTAGCGCTCCCGGCGACGGGTGCTTCACGATAAATCCCGCGCTCGAAAGCCCGATGGTGGCTATTAGCAGGCCGATGCCGACAGCGATGGCGCTTTTCAGCGAATCCGGGATGGAGCTCACCACTGCTTCGCGTATCCGCAACATGGATATGATTGTGCAGATGACGCCGGAAATGAAGATGACGCCGAGCGCGGCCTGCCAGCTCACAGCCGTTCCGACCGAAATGAAACCCGCAACGATGAGGCCGTAGAAGAAGTTTTCGCCCATGCCGGGGGCGAGAGCAATCGGGTAGTTAGCTACGAACGCCATGAAGAAGCAGGCGAACGCGGAAGCGATGCATGTGGCGAGCATAACGCCGGTTTTATCCATGAATTCGACGCCGGGCGGTTTGCCGGGGCCGAGGAACTCTCCGCTGAGCACGGCGGGCTGCACAAAGATTATGTAAGCCATAGTGAAGAAAGTCGTCAGTCCCGCGACAATTTCCACTCCGGCCCTCGTGTTGTTTTGATTGAGCTTAAAAATCCGGTCTAGCATGGCGTCGGCCTCCTTGAGGACGGCCCGCGCCGGGAACCGCGAGAGAAGCGGCTTCCGCCGCAGCGTCTCCATTCTAGTCCTATGAAAACTCCGGGTCAAGCCGCGCCCGCTGTTGCCGCGTCCTTCGAAACCCGCTCGCCAATACCCGCATTACTCGCTGGCCGTTTCGGCTATCTTTAAAAGTTCGCTCTGCATGCGCAGCCGCGTTCTGTTGTCGGCGTAATGGGCCATCTTGTGGTGATGCGCGCACAACACGGAGAGGTTCCATATCGCGTCCTCTCCGTTCTTGTATAGAGGCACGATGTGGTGGACTTCTATATAATACGAGCCGTCGTTTTTCCGAAAAGTGTTTCCGCAACTATCCATCATGCAGGCATGGCCGTATTTTTCTTTGGCAAGTTTGGCCCATCCCACATCTCTGACGTAAGTTTCGACAAGGTATTCCCTTTTGTCGGGGGGCGCGGATTTGATGTGTTCGATCAACGCGCTCTCGTCTGGAAGCTCCCCTCTTAGGATGTCGTGCCCGCGCAGCGTGTATGTGCCTCTGTTGTCGACGAAAGTCAAATGCCCATCGTCCCTGAGAAACTGCAACTGTTGCCGCGCCTTCGCGGCGGCGTTTCTGTTGGACGGCCTGAACTCTTCTATCTCCCGCCGGTTGTCGCTCATAAAGTCCTGATACCGGAAAGTTCTCAACGTCCTTTTCGCGCAGTAATCGACAACGAGCTTCAGCATGAAATCATTCCATGTCATATTCTTTTCGCTCATCGTTGTTCCTCCGGTTCGCTAAAAAACTAGGCAAAAACTGAAGAATCAGGCCACGGTTCCAACATTATAACTTATCGGCATTAATGTCAAAGAGACGTATATAGCTGAATAACAACTAATAGCGCGCGGAGAACGGCGTGCCGCGCGGCGCGAGAAAGATGGGGAAGAATCATTTATCGATGAAAGTTGAAAGCTTGATTATTTTAGCGGCGAGAGCGGACGCGGCGTCGGCAGCCGGGACGCGGGCGGCGAATACGCCTCCAATGTAAAGCGCGGCGGTTTTTCCTCTTCCAAGTATAATCGCGGCGTCGGCTCCCTCGCTTTCTCCGGGACCGTTCACCTCGCAACCCATGACGGCGGCTTTAAACGGCGTGGTCACGCGGGATGTTGCGCGGGCGACTTCGGCGGCGATCTTTCCCACTTCCGCGCGAGTTCTCGAACATCCCGGACATGAAATGACCTCGACACCCCTGCGTCGCATGCCGAGCGAGCGGAGTATCTCCCACGCCGCGCGCGTTTCAGCCTCCGGCGGGGCGGACAGAGACACGCGGACGGTGTCTCCGATCCCTTCCGATAGGAGAACGCCTATTCCGACGGCGGACCTGACGGCTCCCGCAAAGCAGTCTCCGGCCTCCGTCACCCCTATGTGCAACGGGACGTCCGAGCGGCGCGACATCAGCCTGTTCGCCTCGATTGTTTCAAGCGGGTCGCTGGATTTGAGCGACACTTTAAACTCCGTCAGGTTCGCTTTCTCCGCCGATTCCATAAAGATGAGAGCGGATTCAACGAGCTTTTGCGAGGCGGAGAGGCGGGAGTTTTTCTTGACAGGAGGATACAGCGAGCCGGAGTTGACTCCGATGCGGACGGAGCGGCCGAGGTTGCGCGCCGCCGCGGCGACCCGCCTGAATTCTCCGCGTCCGCCGATGTTGCCGGGGTTTACTCTCACACAGTCCGCGCCCGCTTCAAGCGCCCCGATGGCGAGGTCCGCGCTGAAGTGAACATCGGCAACGACGGGAATAGGAGAGGCCGCCATAATCACGGCGAAAGCGCCGAGAGCGCCCGCGCCGGGAACGGCGACGCGCGCTATCTCGCAACCGGCGTCGGCCATGCGCCTAATCTGTGCGACGGTGGCTCTGACGTCTTCCGTCTGAGTTTTCGTCATTGACTGAACGGCGACAGGCGCTCCGCCGCCCACCGGGACATTCCCCACCATTATCCTTCGCGTTTTTTTCATTTTCGGTTCATTTCTTTCCGAGCAGGCGTTTGATGCGTTTCGCCTTCACGCGCCTTCTTCCGCTTTTCGCGCTGAGCGTTGCCAGAACCGGCGCAGCGGCGGCCAGTCCCATCGCTGCGGCCCATATCAGCCAGTTCAGCGGCGGGAAGGTTTTTCGCTTGTAATGCTTGTTGTGAAACGTCCACATGGTTTTATAGAACTCTCTCTTGGCAAAACCGGGGGCGCGCGCCGCGCAAACCCCTTTCTCGTGCGTCGCCTCGGCGCCCGGATAGTAGAAGACCTTCAGTCCCGCCGCCTTCGCCCTGTAGCAGAAATCAATGTCCTCGGCGTACAAAAAATAGTCCTCGTCGAACCCGCCGAGGCTGTCGAACGCCGACCTGCGAATCATCATGAACGACCCCGAAACGGCGTCCACCTCGGCGGTTTCGTTCTCATCAAGGAATGTCATGTTGTATCCGGCGAGCAGTTTGCTGCGGGGAAACAGGAAGCTGAGGCCGGAAAGGCGGCAGAAGGCGACCCACGGCGATGGGAATCCGCGCCTGCAGGCAAGTTGCAGAGAGCCGTCGGTCTCCAGCACTTTGCCCCCGGCGACGCCCGCGTCAGGGCGCTCGGCCATGAACGACTCCAGCGCGCGCAAAGCGCTGTCGCCGAGCGTGGCGTCAGGGTTCAGCAACAGGATGTAATCCGAGACCGCCGCCGCCGCGCCCTGATTGACGGCGCGGGCGAACCCTCGATTGTCCATGTTGGATATCGCTGTGATTTTCCCCGCCAGAGGAGCCAGCCGTTCGAAACTGTCGTCCACAGACGCGTTGTCGACCACCACCAGAGAGTCGGCAGGCCCCATTTGAGGCAGCGCTGAATCCGCCATGCGGCGAAGGCACGTCCCGGAATTGTAGTTTACAGTGACGATAGAAACGCTCATGGCCGCCCGCCCGCGCCCTCTTTCTCGCTCTTACATTCCCCGCCCGACCGAAGCTCAAACAAGCTTCAGGATGAAAGCTTGTGGCATATCAATTATCGCCGCGCGTTTCGGAGCGTGTCAACACGCGAGAGCGAAGGCTAATTTTTTCCGATATGGCGGACGGGAGGGCGTTGTGCTAAAATTGTGCGATGAAATTCAGCCGGAGACGGCGATAAAGGAATGTCTACTAACCATTCTAACTGGAGAAACAGTATGAGAATCAGGACAACGGCGCTCTTCGCGGCGTCGCTAGCGGTTTTGATGCGCGTGGCGCAGCCGCCGCAGGCCGCTTTCGCGCAATCGGAAACGCCCGCTCAAGAAGAGACAGTCGTCACGGAGACGGCCGGCGCGGCGGAAGAGGCGGCGCAGACTCAGGCCGCCGAAGAAGCTTCCGAACAAACCGAGGCCCCGGACCTGATCGAGCTTGGAGACATTAAGCTCAGCGGTTACAGGAAGGTCAAATGGCGCGACTACAGTTCGTCCGGCGACTTTGAGATGTTCAGGTCGGCAAACGGCTTCAGCTACCGTGACGCCAGATTCGAGCAGACGTCGTTCATCATGCTCAAGGGCGATCTGCCGAGGAAGCTCAAGATCGACGGGACG
>JAKQBV010000004.1 GCA_029573925.1 bacterium | reverse complement strand
CATACTCGGATGAAAGAGAAAGAGATACGGGAAATCGTGAGGGAAAGGCTTGAGGCGGTGGGATTGAAGGGAGTGGAAGAAAACAGGCCCGACCAGTTGAGCGGAGGGATGAGGCGTCGCGTGGCGATAGCTAGAGCGCTTGCGCTCAGCCCGCGCGCGCTCCTCTACGACGAGCCGACCGCCGGACTCGACCCGCTCCTGACCGCCACCGTTTCCGACTTGATTATGAGGATGCGCGACAGGTACGGCACGACGTCGATAGTGGTAACGCACGACATAGACGCCGCGTCGCGCATCAGCGACAGAATAGCGATGATACACGAGGGGCGCATACTGGCCGAAGGCAAACTCGACGAACTGGAGCGCTGCGGGCATCCGCACATAGGAGCGTTTCTAAACGCCATGCGGCCCGGCGGCGCGATCGGAGGAAATTAAATGTTCACTCATTATTTCAAAGTCGGCGCGGGCGTTCTTGCCGCAGCCGCCATCCTGATCATAGGCTACAACCGCGTTCAGGAAATGCGCCTCGACAACGATAACAGCTACACGCTTAAAGCCGTGTTCTCCAACGTTCAGGGCCTCGGCGCGGGCAACGCCGTATGGCTTTCAGGCATCAGCATCGGCAAGGTCGAATCTATGGAACTGATGGACAACGGCGATGTCATGCTCAATCTTCGCATCGAAAAGAAATATAAAATTCATAAACAATCTCATTTCACTATCAAGGTGGGATTCCTCGAAGACAAGGTGCTTAACATAGAGGCTCCCCGCAATGTTTCTCCGCCTTACACTTATTTCAACGATGGAGATATCGTCAGCGAAACGAAGTCTCCGGCCACAGTTCCTGATATCATCGACAAGGCAAACACAGCGCTCGCCGAGATGAACCTGATACTCGCAAAAACCCGCGTGATGATGGAGAGCGAGAGGCTTCAGAACGACATCTTTGCCACCACTGAGAATGTCCGCATGATAACCGAGGAAGCTCTGAAATTCACCGTAGCCCTCAGGCAAACCGGCGACACAGGCAGCGCCAAGGTTGTCGACACTCTCGAAAACGCCAGAATAATCACTGAGAATCTCAAGGCGACTTCTTTGAAAATAGACACGCTCATAACCGATGTAGACCGCGTGGTTCTGCACACGGAAGACATTGTTGGAGACGAGCTTTTTAAGAACGAAATAAAGCAGACAGTTTACACGCTCAAGAAATCGCTTGAGCACGTGGAGGAGTCAACGCGCGCGATTCGCGACCTTGTCACAGACACGGAAGTCAATCAGGATATCAGAGAGACGATAAAGACAACGCGCGCCACGATGGAGAACGCCGACAAAGCGGCCAGCAGTTTTACCAAGATGATTCGCGCAATCAACGCCACCGAGTTCAAACCTGATTTCGGCCTCAGATACGAGGGAAGGAAAGACAAATATTTCGCGGACATGAACGTGAGGGTGTTCCCGCCTAACTCCGAAGTGTTTTATCTTTTCGGTTTAGACGACCTCGGCGAAAACAGCACGACCAACCTTCAGTTCGGTGTCAAAGGGTTCAAGCCGGACATGTGGTACAAATTCGGCGTAAAAAGCGGCAAGCTTGGCGGCGGGTTCGAGTATCAGAAAAACAAAACTTATTACGTTGGCGAAATATCCGACCCGAACGACCTTCAATTGAACCTCCGCGCCGGACGGGCAATAAATGACAATCTCTACTACATGTTAGGCTGGGAAAGCTTTATGAAAGACAATTCGGCCTCTTTCGGCCTTCTTCAGAGATATTGATCCAGAATCCGTCATTAGGATTCGGGTTTAGTTTTATTTCGCCTTGCGTTTGAAGGCGGCGGAAAGCAAGGCTCTTGAAATATCCAGTCCCTGCCGGGCGCGGTGCATGTAGCCGCGAAGAGTTTTGCCGGTCGGCCTGTGGGAGAGCGCGACGGGAACCTCGACCACCTTTTTTCCGGCGCGCACCGCATCGATGAGCATGGATGTTTCCACCCCGAAATCATTTCTTAGAGGATAGACGCATTCGAGGGTTGAGCGGCGCAACGCGCGCTGGCCGGAGAGGGGGGATGTCGCATTGTATCCGCACATAAGACGCACTCCCCAACGGGCGAATTTGAGCACGAAACCGAACCCGCCTCCGGGAACCGAAAAACTGCCTATAGCCATATCCGCGCCGCCTGAGCGGACGGCGTCGAGTATCGGACGCGCGTTCGAGGCGCTGTCGCCGAGGTCGGCGTCGAGAAACATGATGGTCTCTCCGAGAGCGGCGGCGAGGCCGGCGTTCAGCGCGGCTCCCTTGCCTCTGTTCTTCGGCCTTCTTACAAGCCTCGCCCCGTGCGCGAGGGCCACCTGCGCCGTGTCGTCAGTCGAACCGTCGTCGATCACTATCGTTTCATCTCCCAAACCGCAGTGAATGAGCGCTTCGAGCGTGTGTCCCAGCCTGTCCGCCTCATTGTACGCCGGGATGATTATCGACACGGTTCCGGGATTAAGCATCAGAATCCGCCCGCCTTTCCCTGCCTCTGTTTCTGTATTTCACGCAGGCTCATGATAAGGTCAATCTGGCTGTTTATGCTCTCTGCGCTTTGAAAGTATGGATAAGGCGTCGGTTTGAAAACGCTTTGATAAGGCTCGCTCTCGCCGAATACCACATTGGCGACTATGCCCTTATTCTCAACGGCAGACTGCTGAAGAGGGATGAGAACAGTTCGCAGAAGTTGAGGGTCAAGGTCCTTGCCGAGCGCGAAAACGATTGCGTCCGCGCCTGAACTGAAACCGCCGGCCGCTACTGCTCCGTCCGCAAGGAAAGCGTCAGTGAGCTTCGAGCCGTAAGCGGAGCCTCTGAGGAGTTCCTTCGCAAGGCGCTCGGTGTAATCGGAAGGAGATTCCCCGGCGAGTTCGACTAACCTTTCAGGCGCGAGCCTCAGTTTAAAAACGACAGAGGCGTCGGCTGTTTTTAGCGGTCCGGCGACAGAGTCGTCTCCTTCGGGGGCAAGCGCCGATATGTCGCCGATTGTCATTACGCCCACGCGAAGCCCCTCGAGCCTGCCTTCGAGGAGCTTCGGCACCATCGTGCCTTCGAGGGAGGCTATCCGCTCTCTCGCGCCTTCAAGCTGGCTCTTGGACTCGCTCATTTCCTTGCGAATTTCCTTGTAGTTCGTTTCAAGCTTCTGAATCACTTGATCCTGCCGTTCGAGTATGGCGCTGATGCCGAAGAAATTGGTGCTGCTGCCGACGATGATTCCTACCCCTAAAGCAAGAAAAACGGCGGCTAGCGACAACGCGTGGTATTTGATATCTATAGGTCCCAAGAAAAGCCTCCCGTCACATATTAAACATCAATTTAAGCAGCCGCATGAACTGCTGCGTTAAAGGGCCGAGCGGCGAAACAAGAAAAATCGCCGCTATGGGAAAAGCCGCCGCCGCCGCAAGATAAATCAGCAGCATCGGCCTGACTTTGTTCTGATAAAGTTTGCTAATGCCCTTGGCGTCCACAAGCACGGAGCCGACCCTCAGCCGGGTGAGAAAAGTGCTGGCCATGCCGCCCCGGCCTTTCGAGAGAAATTCCTCGACGCTGAAATGGCTTCCGACGATTGTGATAAGCTCGGCGCCGCGCTCGAACGCCAGCAGCAGCGCCAAGTCCTCGCTCGTTCCGATGGAGGGAATAGGAATGCCCTCCAGTCCGAGAGAATTCAGCCTCTCCATGCCGGGAGCCTCGCCGCCCTCGTACGCGTGAACTATCAGAATAGCCCCGCATCGAAGCGCCGCGTCGGTCACGCTGTCCATGTCGCCCAGAATGATGTTCGGTTTGAAACCGAATTCTATCAGCGCGTCCGCCCCTCCGTCGACCGCTATAAGCACAGGCCCCTGTTCGTGGATGTACTGCCGCAACGTGTCGAGGTCCTTTTTGAATTCGGAGCCGCGCACGACGATCAGCGCCTGCCTGCCCCTGAAGTCCAACCGCAGCGACCCCATGTTCAGATTGCTGTACAGCAGGCTTTTCTCTTTGTCGAGGTATGCCAGAGTGTTGGCCGCGAAGTTCTCGAAAACTTCTTCCATGTGCTCTTTGGCAAGCTGGTTGCGCGCGTTGAGCATCCGTATGTCCGCCACCGCTCCGGTCGCGAGGGCCGCGCCGTTCTTGCGTATCTCTCCGCCGACAACGTCGATGCGGTCTCCCTCGGAAATCTTGGAGGCAAGCTCGTCTCCGGCGTTGTCTATGAGAGGTATCCCCGCGTCGATAAGCAGGTAGGGGCCTCTGTTCACGTATTTGCCGGAAATAGAGGAATGGCAGTTTATCACAGCGCGGGGTTTGCATGCCACGAGGTTTTCAGCGGCCACCATGTCGAGGTCCTCGTGCATTATCACCGCTATGTCGCCGGGCTTAAGCCTTTTCACCAAGTTCTTAGTGCGGCGGTCGATTTTCGCTATTCCTGAAAATATCATTTTCGTTTCCGCGCGCGTCGCGCGCCATTCCTATTATTTTGCGCGTTCGCGGGCCGGCGTCTTTTTTGAATCGCTGTCGGATTTATCCCGTTCCGCGTCGTCTATCATCTGTCTTGCCATCGAAGCGGATGCGTCTCTCACTCCGGAATCGCCGAGCATCCTGCATATTTCCCTGAGTCTGTCGTCTCCGCGCGCTATAGCGGCGCGCATTACGGTGCGACCGCCTCTTCCTTCTTTCGACACGGCCACATGCGTGTCCGCGAACGCCGCTATCTGCGGAAGATGGGTTACCGCCACTACCTGACGGTCTTTCGCGAGCGCCGCGAGTTTCTTGCCTATTGCGTTTGCGGTCAGCCCGCCTACGCCTGAGTCTATCTCGTCGAAAATCAAGGTGGGAGCGTCGTCGCAGCGGTTGAGAAGAGTTTTAAAGGCCAGCATCACGCGCGACATCTCGCCTCCAGAAGCTACATCTCCCAGCGGGCGGGCAGGCTCTCCGGGATTTGCCGAAAACAGGAATTCAGCCGTTTCGGCGCCGGACGCGGAAGGAACGCCGTCTTCGTCGAGCGCGCTCCTGAACTCCACCTCGAATGAAGCTCCCTTCATCGCCAGTTCGCCAAGCTCTTTTTTCATCTGTTTCTCAAAAGTCGCAGCGGTCTTTTTTCTGCATTCAGTAAGTTTAGCCGATTTCTCGGACAATTGAGAGCGGGTTTTTTTAATAGCTTCGTCAAGCTCGGCTCCAGAGGCGTCGCTGCGGTCTAGTTCGGCCACCCGCGCTCGCGCCGCGTCTCTTGCGCTCAACAGCCCGCCGACGCCGTCGCATCTATTTTTTTTCATCAGGTCCCGCGTCTCCAGCAGCCTGTCCTGAAGTCCCCTGAGTCGTTCCGGGTCCGCCTCTATCTCGTCTGACAGGTCGCGCAGGATTCTCGCCGCCGCGTCCGCCAGAGCGTCCGCCTCAAGCAGTTTTTCCCTAGCCGCGTCAAGTCTCGGCTCGACTCCTTCGAGATTGTCCAGTTCTCCCAGCGCGGATGCGATAAGATTGAGAGCGGAAGTCTCGTTTGAATCTCTGCCCACCATAGAGAAAGCGTTGGACGCCGCCTCGGCTAGTTCAGAAGCGCGTTCGAGCAGCCGCGCCTCCCTTTCAGCTTCAGCGTGCTCTTCTTCGCTTTTCACCACTGATTCAATCTCGTTTATCCTGAAGAGGAGCAAGTCGCGCTCATCCTCCCGTTTTCTTCTTTGCGATTCGACGCTCTCTTTTTCCGAAGTCAAGGAGTTCAGAGTTCGTCTAAGGGAAGCGGCTTCGCGGACAAGCGACCGGTGTGAATCCGAGCCGAGCGCGTCCAGAAACCGGGTGTGGTCTTTTCCTCTCAATATCGCCTGATGATCGTATTGCCCGTGAATGTCGGCGAGCCGTTCTCCCACCGAGCGGAGCAGGGCGGCGGAAGCGGCGCGCGAGTTGAGCCTCGCCGTCGATCTCCCGTTTTCCGATATCTCGCGTTGAATTATCAACTCTCCGTCCTCGACAGCGATGCCGGCTTCGTTCAAAGCGGCCAAAGCGTCGGCGGGCGGCTCCCAATCGAAAACCGACTCCAACGATGCTTTTTCGGCTCCCGACCGCACCATCGCCCCGGACGCTTTTCCGCCCAACAGCAGGTTTATCGCGTTCACAAGAACCGATTTCCCGGAGCCTGTCTCTCCGGTGATTACGTTTAGTCCGCCGCCCAACGACACTTTCAGGTCGTCGGCGAGAGCGAAGTCATGCGCGCTGAACTCGCGTATCAAAACCGTGCCTCATCTAGTGTGAAGTTTTCCTCTTACCGTTTCAAAAAACCGCGATGGTTTAAGCCTTACGAAGCGGGCAGGGCGCTCCGCCCTGCGGACGACGACCTCGCTGCCCGGTTCCAGCGGCTGTTCCTTCTGTCCGTCGATTATCGCCATGATATCCGTTCTTACGGACGGCACGGCGACCCTTGTGACATCGTTTCCGGCTATCACAAGCGACCTTTCCAGCAGCGTGTGCGGGCAGATAGGCGTTATCACTATCACGTCCAGCCCCGGAGACACCATCGGCCCGCCCGCCGAAAGCGAGTACGCAGTCGAGCCTGTCGCGCTGGATATAATCAGTCCGTCCCCCGGAAACTCCGTGAAGTATTCGTCGTTGATGAATATCTTCAACCTGACGATTATTCCGGTGTTCTTTGATATGACAACGTCGTTTACCGCCGGAAGCGTTATCCTTTTCCCGGAGTCTCTGCACGTCAGGTCGGTTTCAAGCATCGAGCGCTCTTCTATCTGACAGTCTCCTTCAAGAATTTTCGACAACGCTTTCCGCGCGTCAAGATATTTGATTTCGGTGAGGAAACCGAGGCCGCCGAAATCTATTCCAACGATGGGGACGCCTTCTTTGGCCGCCATGCGCGCCCCGCCAAGCAGCGTGCCGTCTCCGCCCATCACTATCAGCAGATCAAGCCCGCGAGGCAACCGTTCGGCTGCGTCCTTGACAACGGTGACGCCCACGCCTTTTTCTTCCAGCCAGTCCTTGAGTTCCTTGACTTTTTCAGGCTCCACCTTCTGCCTGTTTACCCGTATTCCCACCCTCTTGATGTTGCTTATCATAGTAATGTCTCCCAGCGGCAGGAACCAAGATGTTCCAACCAGACATCAGTTTAACACAAAGCCCCTGCCGCGTGAAGTTTCGTTTCCTCGCTGCGGGTTCCCGCGCTTTTTGTGTTGACCTTACGACTCAATGTCTGATATGTTAGGCTTGACGGCGATAAATCACTTTGGGGAGATAATATGGAAATCGGCCCCGTATCTGGCAGCGACGCGCGCCCGCGCGGTTATGTGATAATGATGATGCTCCTTCTGTGCGTCGCGACCTTCTGCGAAGGTTATGACTTCTTCATTATCAGCCTCGTCATCGACATACTTCCCGGCGAATTCGGCGTGTCAATGAACTATGTCATCAAGGTAGTCTTGACTTTAATAAACGTCGGCGCCATTTTGGGTTTCTTTGTCATAAGGCTGGGTGACAGGTTCGGAAGAAAGCCGATACTGTTCATTTCGCTGTGCGGATTCACCACGTTCAGCGTGATAACCGCGATGAGCCCCAGCATTTGGGTTTTCATGGCCGCCCAATTCATCGCCAAGATGTTTCTAGTGTGCCAGTTCGGCACGGCAATAGTGATGACGATAGAGGAATGCCCGGCAAAATCTAGGGCGACATGCGTGGCGCTTCTTCAGGTCGCAGGCGGACTCGGCGGAGCTTTCGCTATGATAATCAGCAAAAACATTCTTCCGGTATGGGGCTGGCGAGGGATGTATTGGGCAGGCGGCGCGCCTCTGATTCTGGTTCCAGCTCTCGTTCTTTTGATAAGAGAAACGGCGCACTTCTCAGCGCTCAAAGCCGCAGGAGCCGCCGCGCCTCCTTCTCTCTGGCACATCTGGAAGACTCCCAGCAGAAAATATGTCCCCGCCGTCGGCGCAATCTGGTTTCTCGGCTATCTGGCTTACGCGGGCGTCATTTACTTCTGGGTCGCCTTCGCAAAGACGGAGCGCGGATGGACCGTCGATCAGGTCGGCCCGGCTATGGCTGTCGCCGCCGTCGTCGGCATGACCGGCTATATCGTCAGCGGCGTGATGATGGATAAAATCGGAAGAAAACTTACCGGAGTCATATTTTTCACCGCTGGAGCTGCCTCGCTCGTCTGGGCTTTCAACGCCGCCGGCGCTATGATGCTCCCCTCGGTGGTCGTCAGCATGTTCTTCATTTTCGCGATACTCCCCATAACCAGCACGTTCAACGCCGAACTGTTTCCCACCGAACTGAGGAGCAACGCGGCGGCATGGTGTAACTCGCTCATGGGGCGTCCGGCTCAGGTGGCCGCTCCTTTCATTGTCGGCAGCATAGCAGGAGTCGCGGGCGGTCTGGGAACCGCCGTAAGCTTCCTTGCCTTAGGCCCTCTGGCCGCCGCTCTTATGATCGCTTTCTTGCTTCCTGAGACAAAAGGCGTCGATTTGGATAAACTGTTGTAAATGAAATCAGCGGCGCTATGCCGCCAATACACATACAAGGAGATTTTCGCATCATGGCAGACCTCACAGGAAAAGTTGCTCTGGTGACAGGCGCGGCGAAAGAACGCGGCATCGGACGCGCCATCGCCCTCAAACTTGCTTCTCTCGGCGCGGATATCGTCATCGCCGACCTCTGCAAGGACAAATCGGAATCTGACGAGATGTGGGGCGATTTGAACTCCCGCGCCAAAGAGATCGAAGCTTTGGGCCGCTCCGCTCTTCCCGTCCATGTCGATATCACTGATGAAAAAGCGGTCGCCGACGCAATCTCTGCGATTAAGGAAAAATTCGGCAGGCTCGACATCGTCGTCAACAACGCCGGAGCCGCTTTCGGCATGAACCTATCTTTTATGATGAACCCTGCGGACTGGCGCAAGATGATCGACATAAATCTCACCGGCACATTCCTCATGTCGCGCGCAGCCGCCCAATGGATGGTCAGCCTGCGCAACGGCGGCGCTATCATTAACATTTCTTCTTGGCGTGGCAGATATCCTTACCCGTTCCTCGGAGCCTACTGCGCCGCAAAATCCGGCGTTATCGCTCTGACGGAAGTCATGGCCCTCGAACTGGCTTCCCACAAAATTCGCGTCAACGCCGTCTGCCCCGGAAAAGTGGACACCGACATGGAGCGCATGGCTTGGAAAATGAAATCCGACGCTTTCGGCAAACCCGTCGAAAAAATTATCGAAGAGGAAACCAAAAAGATTCCGCTCGGCAGAATCGCCACGCCGGACACCATCGCGGGCGTAGTAGCCTTTCTCGCTTCGGAAGA
>JAKQBV010000594.1 GCA_029573925.1 bacterium | reverse complement strand
TCAAATCGGCCTTCTCGTCCGCTTTTTTTGTTTCTCTCGCTTTCGCCGCAAGCGCCGTCAAGTCGGCAATGAGCGCCGCGCGGGTAGATTCGTACAGTTTCTTTTCGTCGCGCATCAGTCCCAGATGCGTGTCGACGACCGTCAGGCCGCCTGCGCCGTCCGGTCTGGCAAAAATCAAAAACGGCGTGCGAGGGTCTCCGGCCATCGCGTGAACCTCGAAATTCTCGTCCGGAAACAGCGGGAACTGCACAACTTTCTCCCGCCTGAACGCGTCAAGCTCGTTGACGTTGTTGCCCGCGCCTACCGCTATCATCTTCACCCGGCCACGCAAATCAGCGTCCGATTCAATCATGTCGTACAACTTGTTCATGTAAGGAGCCATGCCGTGGCAGCTTACGCAATACACGCTGATAATCTCAACCAGCAGCAAATCCGCCTTGATGTCCGTCAATCTGAAAGGGTCTTCGCTTTTAGGAAGGCCGAGGTAGTTCAGAGTCGCCTCGTCTCCGGGGGTTGGAAGACTGAAGTTCCACAGCGCGTTTCCGGGCCCCGGAAGGCTGCCGGTTTTATCCTCGCGCCAATCCTGTCCCATTATGCTGGGAATGACCATTGCCGCCGCAATGATCGCGACAACTGTCGCCGCCACAAAATATTTCGCAGTTTTCGACTTCTTCATAGTGATCCCTCCTAGAATATGGCAAATGTTCAACCGCCCGACCTGATTACATATCGATATGCGGAAAGCGCCGCTTTGGCTCCCTCTCCCGCCGCAACGATTATTTGTTTTTCGGGAACCGTCGTAACATCGCCTGCGGCAAAGATGCCGGGAACGTCCGTGCTGCATGCGCAATCGACGATAATTTCTCCCAGTTCATTCATAGGAACAACGCCTCTTGCGAAATCTACGGCCGGGGTCGAGCCGATCTCCACGAACACGCCGCTCACGCTCAATTCGCGGGCGACTCGCGTCGCCTTATCTTCTATCTCGATGCCCTTCAGCATCTTTTCGCCGAATACTCGTTTGACGGACGCGTTAACTATCGGCTCTATGTTCGGCATTTTCTTGATTTTTTCAAGATAGACTTCGTCAGCACTCAACGTCGGGCCGATTTCTATTAAAAAAACTTTCGGACATATCTTCTGAAGCTGTATAGCGGCCATCAAACCGGAGTTGCCCCCGCCGACCACAGCCACATCCATCCCGGCAAACATCGGGCCGTCGCACGTCGCGCAGAACATCACTCCTCTGCCCGCATAGTCGTCTTCTCCGGGAACTCCCATTCTGCGAGGCTTTCTTCCGGATGCTATAATAACCGACTTGCCTGAGATGGTTGCGCCGTCTTTCAACGCGACTTCAAAAACCTGACCGGTTTTCAGCGACGCCGCCCGCCCGTATTTGCGGTTAATTCCAAACGAGGACACGTGAGCCTCGAATTTCTCAACAAGCTCCGCCCCCGATAAGTGCGTATAGCCTAGATAGTTTTCAACTTCTGAAGAGAATGCCGCTTGACCGCCAAGCTCGTCGCCGAGAACTATTGCGCTCATGTTTTTTCTAACAGCGTAAATTGCCGCCGTCATGCCGGCAGGCCCGCAGCCTATTATGATTACGTCGTAAACTTCTTTCGATGTTTCGTTCTCTGGGTTCATCGCGGCATCCATTCGCCGTCTCAAAGCCCTAATGCGTTATCTATGTCGGCCTTCTCGAAACCCGCTATGACACGCCCGTCGATGTCCAGCACTGGCACTCCCATCTGGCCTGACTTCTCGACCATTTCCTTTCTCTTATCGGCGTCCTCTGCGACATCATAGTCCGTGTACGCGACGCCCTTTTCGTCGAGATATTTCTTCAAGCTCTTGCAGTGCGGACACGTGGATGTGGAATAGACCAGCACGTCAGCCATTTGTCGCCTCGCCTCTTCGCGCCCGCCTTCGCGGCGCTGATATAAACTCACTCGTTCATGAACAACCCGTGATCTTGAAAATAATTGTAGTAATCCTGAATGTAGTTAGCGTGACCCAACTCCCATTCCGCCAGCATGGCGTAAAGGCGTTTCTCCGTCTGATTTGCGGCTTTTTCGCTAAGTTCGAGGTACATAGCGCGGCCCTTGTTTTCCATTTCTATGGCGCGTTCTAGCGCCTCGGTTTCCGTGGCAGTAACCGAGATGTCCTTAGCCAAGCTCCGGGACGCTTCGACGAATATAGCTTTGAAATCCTTTTCCGGGCTGATGGTTATTTCATCCGGCCATTCGCCGCCCGCCGACAGCCTGTCGTGCAGCCCGGACAAGTAGTCGACGTGCTTCTTTTCATCTTCGACAAGCATCTCGAACAGCGCTCTCGTTGCGGGATTCAGCGCCCGTTCCGCTGCCATCCGGTAGTAATCCATGCCCTCTTTCTCGAAAAAAACGACCTCTATCAATGCTTGGATGCCTGCGTCGTCCATTGCTTCCTCCCGCTGTTTGCGACTCTGTCATTGATTCAACAGTTCCGCTATTTTTGCGCCCGCGTATTCTCCTTGCTTCATAGCGTTCATGTACGGCGAACCGTATTGCTGTTTTTCAGTCCCTTCGCCGGATGTTTCCGCGCAGTCTCCCGCCGCGAAAGCCGTCTCAGACGATGTTCTTAGTTCCAAGTCTACGACGATGCCGCGCGCGGTCTTTATGGCCGAGCCTTCGAGGAATCTCAAATCAGGCGACGCGCCGATTGTGGCAATGGTTAGTCCGGTATGTATCACCGCGCCGCATTTTGTGATCACGCTCTCCAACCGGCCGTCCGAGCCTTCAAACCTTTCCACTTCGTCGTCCAGTTCCACATTGACGCCGTTCTTGATCATCGAGTCGCAACGGTTCTCCGCTTGATCGGGTTTAAGCGCGGGCGCGCCTACCTTGTCCTTGCCTCCGCGCACGAGCAACGAGACGC
>JAKQBV010000589.1 GCA_029573925.1 bacterium | reverse complement strand
TTCTGCGAACAGTGCGCGGGGCTTCTAAGGCATCTGAGGTTGTTCTGTCTGGCGTTGTTTCTAGCGACGTTGCTGACGCCGGCAATGGGTTGGGTGGCAAGACGGGTGGGAGCTCTCGATAACCCCGGCGCGCGAAAAGTTCACAAACTGCCCACGCCGCTGCTCGGCGGGGCGGCGGTATTCGGAGCTTTTTTCCTTTCACACGTTTTCCAGATGGATTTTACAAAGGAGATGACAGGTCTGTTTATCGCCGGTTTCCTGATGCTGGCGGTAGGCACGATAGACGACGTAAAAGGGGGGCTTCCCTCGTCGGTCCGGCTTCTTGCTCAAGTCGCCGCCTCTCTCATAGTTATCGCGTTCGGAGTGAGGCTCAACCTCATGTCGCACACATGGTGGGGGCCGCCGATGAGCGTCGCGCTCACCGTATTCTGGCTTGTCGGCATCACGAACGCAATCAATTTCCTCGACGGGGTGGACGGCCTGGCCTCCGGACTTTCGGCATCGACTTCCGCCATATTCTTTATCCTTGCATACAGGCTCAACGACCCTTATCTCGCCTTCATAACAGTGACTCTTTTCGGAGCTTCCCTCGGATTTCTAATATTCAACTTCAAACCGGCGAGGATTTTTCTGGGAGACGGCGGGGCGGGGTTCATCGGGTTCACGCTCGCCGCGTTCGGCGTTATGGGCAACTGGTCGGGAGGCAACCCGATTGTTTCTTTTTCTATCCCGATAATAGTTCTCGGCGTCCCCATATTCGACATGATATACACGACGGTGGAGAGGCTTGCGACCGGGAAGGCCCGAGGGTTGAAGCAATTGCTGGAATACACAGGGCGCGACCACCTGCATCACCGGCTGGCAGGCCTCGGCTTCAACGACATCCAGACCGTTCTTTTCATCTGCCTAGTGACGCTCGCTCTCGGGTTCGGCGCGTCAGTGATTCCGACAGCCCCGAAAATGACCACCGTTTACCTGATGATGGCGCAGGCGGTATGCGTTTTCGTGATCATCACTCTGCTCATGTTGTACGGCGCGCGCAGGAACGGCAACGGGAACGGCGGCTGATTGCCTGATTATCCGATAAACAATATCATATAGGTTCATACGGGACGGCGCGAAAGCGCCGGCGGAGGCGGCCGCCATGGCGCGGTTCAGTTCGGGCACTATGGGCGGAAGGGTGGCGAAAAACGCCGCCTTTCTAATGCTGTCAATAATCGTCGGCAAAGGACTGTCTCTGATGGCGGTCGTGGTGGTGGCGCGCAGGCTGACGCCGGACCAGTTCGCTGTGTTCGCTTTCGCACAGTCGTTTCCTCTTCTGTTCATGATACTCGCGGATTTCGGCGTGGACGGCCTGATGGTAAGGGAGATAGCTGTCAGGCGGGAAAACGCTAGAGATTACATCGGCAGGCTTATTCCGTTAAAAGCGGCGCTCGTCCTTGCTTTGGGGGCGATCACCTTCGCGGCTCTAGCGGCGTCCGGACTAGAAAAAGAGAAAATCGCGGTCGCGGTAGTCTTCACCGCTTATACGCTCGGCAGGTCGGTAGTCACGTTTATGATAGCGGTTTTCCGTGCGTTCGAGGAAATGGGATACGTGACGGTGTCCACGGTGGTCGAATACGCGATGGCGTGCGCGCTTATGTGGGCGGCGCTGAGCGCGGGAGACGGCGCGCTGAAGGCCGCCCTGTTGTATCTGGCTGCGCTGGGAGTGGCGCTTGCGGTCATGGCGGCTCTGCTCGTCTCCCGCGTCGGATTTCCCAAACCGACTGTGGATATGCCTCTGTGGAAGGCCTCGCTGGCGATGAGTTTTCCTCTGGCCGTCGGAACTGCCGCAACGATTATGGTCGCTAACGCCGGGGTCGTCATAATGGAGTTCCTCGGCAGAGAGGCGGCAGAGATTGCCGCATTCAAGGTCTGCGCCGTTTCAATAAACGTTATCGCTCAGATTCAAAACGCGTTCGCGTGGGCGGCGTACCCGGTGGTGTCTCGGCTTTACGCCTCGGAGTCTGACGCGCTCGACCGCTCTTACGAGTTGATGTTCAAGGCGGTGGCGCTCGTCGGGCTCCCCTTCAGCGTGGGCGGAATCGTGCTTGCCCGTTCTCTGCTTTCAACGGTCTTCGGCGATGGATACTCATGGGCGGAATTGTGTCTGATGATTCTTTTCGCGTCGACCATATTCACCAATTTCGCGTCGTTTTTCGGAGTTTTTTTCATCGCCATTCACAGGCAGAAAGACGGCTCGCTGCTGCATGCCCTGAGCGCGGCGGCGTCGGTCGCGCTGTGTTTCGCGCTGATACCGCCGTATGGAGTCGTCGGCGCGGCGGCGGCGGTTGCCTTCGGCAATGTTTTTTACATAGTTTCATTGCGGGTTTTCGTGCTGAGAAAGCATCACCGGTTCTCGGACTGGGGCTTCTACGCTAAAATGACGCCCGCGTTGGCTGCTCTGGCTGCGGCGGCGTTTGCGACTCGCGACTTGTCTCTGTTTGTTTCGATACCTGCCGGGGGAGCCGCTTACGCCGCGGCTCTGCTTCTATTCAAACCGTGGACGAAGGAAGACGCGGAGTTCATACGACGGGCCATATCCGGTTTTGCCAAGGGGTGACCGGCGTTTTTATCCCGGATTTGTCGATAGAGCCGACGAATCCGGGTTTATAGCAAACCGCGCATGGGTGTTTTTATTCAATACTTCGCATGTTTTTTCACACCGAAAATCCGGTCTACCATCTTTCAATCCAAGGCTGAAGAGCGTATTTTCTTTCAGGTTTCTTTTCAGCCGGGGCGGGAGGGGCCGCAAACTTGGCGGCCATCGCGTGCGGGATCGCCACCACCGTGGCGGCGAGGAACCAGAACGGCTCCATTATTCTCACGATTATAAACGTGTTCGCCGCCAACCCGTGAGTCAGTATGCCCGCGAATCCGAGAACGTAACCCACGACGATTGCGCGCCAGAACCATATCTGGTCTGATGGATACTTTTTAAGCTCTCGCATCGCGGTTCTGAACGCTGAAAACAGTGAAAACACCAGCCACATAAAGGCGGCCGCGCCCGCCACTCCCATCTCTCCCAATATCCGGGGATACTGCGTGTCCACAATGCCGACCCCCGTGACTCCCTTTCCGAATACCGGAGACTCCTTCCATCTGTCAATGACCCATGCGGCGGACTCGAACTTCGTGTATGAGGAATCTCTGGGGCTAAGGCTCAGAAACGGCGCCACCTGCTCCGTTTCCCCGGAAAAAGGCATCATTACCCTGTCTTTTATTCTCTGGGGCATAATCAAAGGGCTTGCCGCAACGAAAACCGCGTATGCGATTAGCAGAAATCGGCGTTGGTTCCGGTTTGCGTAAACCACCAACAACAATGCCATCATCGCAAGTCCCAGATAGGAGGCGCGCGAGAGCGTCGCTATCATCACCACGATGAGAATAGCGGTCGCCGCTATCGCTGCCGCCCTTGCTTTTATTGTCCGCGCTTTCAGCGATACGGCGATTGCAAGTCCGATTACCAGAAGCAGATACCCGCCGAAAGTGTTGGCCTCAGTCACCTCTCCCTCGAACGGAGTCGATATGCGGGATATCCCTAATGCCATCTGATAAAGTCCGTACATTGTGGTCGCCGCGGCCACGGCAAAGAACATCCCCATGAACGACTTAAGCTGTTGCTCAGTCCGGATAATGTTTGAAAACATGAAATAGATCATGAAATATTCGACGTACTTTATGAAATACAGAATGCTTCCAACAAACTTCACGTTGCCGTTCGCAATGCCGACCCATGTGGATATGAAAGCCGCCAGTATGTACGCGAGTATCGGGGCGTTGAGGGGCGTAATCCGGATGAAGTTCAGATTTTTGAAATATGCCGTCTTAAACAACCAAGTCATAAAAAAGACAATCAGAATGACATCATCGAACCGCACGACGATTTCCCTGCCGGGCAGGGAGCCGAGTCCTATCTCAGGAGAAAAAATCATTGCCGCTATGATGGCCAGCGCGGCGATGTCCTGTTTGAAAAAAGAAAGACCGGCCACGGCCAGACCGATTATGATTGCGGCAGCTAGTTGAAGCTGGAGGTTCGATATGAGCCACGCCAAAACAAAGAGAGCGACGGCAATTGCGCCGGCGAAAGCGATTCCAACTACGCTACCGGCATTATGCTTTAACATAATTTGTTATTCCGAAACGCAGCCGTGCGCTAAATACATCAATATAAAAAGGGTTTATTTGGATAACCGCGCAGGTTGGGGATTCATTCCAACCACTACGCTCTGTTCGGCTAACGCACGCTTAAGCGCTCCATCCCATTCTGTTTCATACCCCAAAAATGCTAGCGCCGCCCGCACGGGCAAGATGCCTTCGATGTCGGTCAGCTCAGGTCCGGGGGCTTTTATCGTCAAGGGCGGCGATGTGTCTGACATTAGTGTCAGGGTTATCTCCCGTCCGTCGCCGTCGCCGGTAATGGAGAGGGACCTTCCGTTTGCCGTCAGTTTGATGGAGTTTCCGGATATTGTTTCAACTTGAGCGCCCGCCGCTCCGGCAATTGATTTAGCCGAGGCGAACATTATACTTTTGTGTATCAGGGTTTCCACTTTCCGCCGATCCCTGAACGAAGAAGATGAGATTTCAATGTAAGAGGGCGAGCAGGGCGCGGTCAGGTATATGCGGCCTGCCTGCCAGTGGACGTTCCACCCCGCTTTTTCCAGCGCCGCTCGCACGGGCAGATAAGTCTCTTCGTTAAGTGTGAACGCTCCGGCGAGCGCGGCGTCGTCCAACGGGATGAAAGGCGATTTCAATGGGGCGGGGAGTTGGAATATGAGCGATTTCCCACCGGGGCCTTTGACCGCGCCTATAGCGGCAAATGCGGGAGATGCAACGGAGGCGAATGCTCTTTGCCTGATTAGATATCCTTTTTGTGTTCCTTCGTGTTTTCCGTTGATATTGAACTCGAAATCCGACAGGCGCGCCGTTTGCGGAAGCGCGTCGCTTTGATTCGAGTCAGCCGCTTTCGCCTGTTTCGCCGGAACCGCCGTTTCAGGCGTCTGCGCCGGGGGGGCCGGCTCAATGATATCCGATTTCGCTCTGATAGCCGCCATCGCCGGAACTGCTATCTGAAAATCGCCCGCAGTTTTGTCAATCGTGGCGGAAGTAGTAACGTTGAGCGTCTTGACATCTCTTGCGCCTGAGCCGTCGATGAGTTTTACGACTATTATGTTTTGTTTAGATGTCAGCGACAATTCTACGTTGAAAGAACCGTCGGATTTGATTTCGGCTTGCGTTCCGGAGATAAAAACCGCGCATTCGTCGCACCACTTAACCCGTCCGGCGACAGGAATCGATGAGGAGGTCGTCAGGAATTTCTCTCCGGGAGGATATAGAATATCCAATTCCGGTTCGGCGCCTGCTCCGAGGCACGCCGATACGGCAAGCCATAGGAAAGACATTGATAGTATTCGTCGATAATCCAATTGAAACCTTGCGCGCCCGCGCGCGCTTCAGATTTACAATACTATCCATGATTTTAGCCTAATTTGAACACTGTATCAATAGAATTAACGCAAACAGGCTCTCGGATGAAAATGAGTTCTTCATTTTTGAGATTTATCGTTGCCCCGTCGCGGATAGGAAATCCGTTGCGGTCAATGATGACTTTTACTGTGGGGCGAGTGAGTTGGCGTTCGCAACTTGAGATGACTCGCGCTATGTCTCCGTTATTGAGTCGGACGGCGCTGCCGATGGGGTAGAGCGACATGATTTTAAGGAAGTCGCGGACGGTGGACATGGGGAATGCTTTGCCCGCCATGCCAGATATTGCCCGAACGGCGTCGAACGGGGGCACAGCCGAGCGGTGTCTTCGCGGGTGAGTCAGCGCAAGATAGACATCTACCAAAGCCAGAATAAGAGACGGCTCTGACAGGTTGTCAGCGGTTTTGCAGTGCGGATATCCTGAACCGTCCGCGCGTTCGTGGTGTTCGGCGGCGGCGACGGAGACCTGCGGATTGTCGCAGCAACCGGAAGCGGCGATAGCTTTCAGCGATTCAAGCGGATGTTTTTGTATTATGGAAATCTCGTGGTTTGCCAGTTTGTCTTCTTTTTCCCAGACGCGAGGGATTCTTGCCATGCCGATGTCGTGCATAAAGGCTATTTTCGCTAATTCGACGACTCTTTCGTCAGGCAGGTTGGATCTAAGCCCTATATGAGCGGAAAGGATTGCGGAGCTGACCGAGTGAGCGGGCAGGTAGTCCGGTTCTGAGCGGGCGCGGGTGATGCATAGCAGTTTCCATGCCTCTGATGATTCGAGTCTGTCGCATATTTCTCGCGCTAGGGAATCTATATGAGCGGCAAGCGGAAACTCGCCGGGGTCTTCCACTGCGGCCCATTCGAAAGCGGCTCCGTTCAGCGCTATTCCTTCGAGGAACAACCTTTCAGAGAAACATCTCTCGGTGGATATCTCGGTTGCGCAAGCGGCAAGGATTCCGGACACGGCGGGCGGTTCGCCGATTTGAATCGGGGCGGCCC
>JAKQBV010000585.1 GCA_029573925.1 bacterium | reverse complement strand
TTTGACATCGGAGAACGATCCTTTAACTTTCGCATTCGCCGTCAAATTCCCTGTTATGCCGGGATTCCATCCTTCTATCACATCAGACACAATGTCGACCGGAAAATCTTTTGTTTTCAAACTGATTTCCGATTCGCCGTTGCCTGTCAACGGCATTTTTAGGGAGGCGTTCGCCGAACCGCCGCTCGCCAGCTTAATTCGAATTGTGTCCAACTCGATTTCATGTCGTCGTATCGCGCCCTTTAATTTGAAGCTATCAAGAGCGTCCGCTCCGATTTTGCCTTCGGAAGAAGCGGCCGAGATTGCTACTTCTTCCTTTCCGGTTCCGCCTTCAACGTCTATACGAACAGTAAGCGATGATTCCAGATTTTTGATTGAAGTAGTGTCTATCCCGGCGACGGACGAGATCAGCATTTTCAAATCTTCAACATTAAACGCGGATGACGATAAAACCAAGTTCATCACTCCGTCGGAACCCTTTCCCATAACTCCTTTGAAAGAAAAATCGCTGTTTCCGAATCTGGCCGAAGCAACGTTGATTTTCGTTGAACCGTTCGAGCGGGCGCTTATTACCGCGTCGGAGATGTCAATTGCTACCGATTGAGCCTTTGGATTTATTTTTCGGTCAACAAAAAGAACTCTGGAATCCTTCAGAGCAAGCGTGATTGCTCGATGTTTTCCACCGCCTTCGTTTCGTCCAAGAAACCGGTCGATATTGGACGAGCCGTTTTCGGCGCGCTCATAATGAAAAACTCCTCCCTCGCATATCACTCTTTTAATTCCTATGCCGCCTTTTAAAAGCAACAATGGAGCCAACTCAGCGCGGATTGATTCCGCCTCCATGATAGGAGCGCCTGTTTCCGCGACTGTCACAGCGACATTGTTCAATGAGATTGCGGATGGCATGACATATTTGATGTCGGATACTTTTGTCTCAATTCCATAAATGGTTCGAATCTGCGCGGACGCGTTTTCAAGAAGAGTGTCTTTTGCGGGTTTTAGCCCGAAGTAAAAGGCGGCTCCCGCAGCCACAACCACTGCCACCATTATGATTCCGGCAATAACGAGCTTTTTCATTTCAAATCGCCTTCTTCCTTTATCTTGCGAACCGTCGAACCCGGCATGCGACTTATACGCTGACTAATAATTATCGCACTAATCCTTTGTAATTCTAGATGAGGATAAAACATAGCAAAACTAGAGAATACGAGGCTCCGGCGCATTAAAGAGGTATGTTTCCGTGCTTCCTTCCGGGTCTTCTCTCTCTTTTATTGACTGTGATAGACAAAGCGTCGATAACCCGTGAACGAGTCTCCGAGGGCAGAATCACCTCGTCCACAAAACCGCGCTCAGCGGCAATTTTCGGGTTGGAAAACTTCTCCGTATACTCTTCAAGAAGCTGTTCCCGCTTAGTTTTTTTGTCTTCGTCAGATTTTGCGGCTTCAATTTCTTTCTTGAAAACGATATTTATCGCTCCCGAAGGCCCCATAACGGCTATTTCAGCGGTCGGCCATGCGAAATTCATATCCGCTCCCAGATGTTTCGAGTTCATCACCACATAAGCCCCGCCGTACGCCTTCCTTGTGATGACCGTCATTTTCGGAACCGTAGCTTCAGCGAAAGCGTACATAATTTTCGCCCCATTGCGGATTATCCCGCCGTACTCCTGAGCTGTCCCCGGAAGATATCCGGGAACATCCACAAAAGTGAGAATGGGAATGTTGAATATGTCGCATGTCCTGATAAACCGAGCTGCTTTCACGGAACAGTTTATATCGAGACATCCAGCCATGACGGACGGTTGATTTGCCACGATGCCGACGACTCGGCCTGCCATCCTGCAATAGCCGGTTATTATGTTTTGAGCGTAATGCTCGTGGGTTTCGAAAAATGAACCCAGATCGACTATGCGCGCGATGACTTCCTTCATGTCGTAAGGTTTATTGGCATCGTCCGGAATAATAGAATCCAACTCGCTGTCAGCGCGGCGAGGGTCATCGCCATTGTCTATGCGAGGCGGGGACTCAAGGTTATTGGAAGGCAGATAACTCAATAACGTTTTGATAATTTCTAAACAATGATTTTCATTATCGGCGGCGAAGTGGGCGACTCCGCTGACGGCGTTATGAGTCAAAGCTCCGCCCAGTTGTTCTGCGTCAACCAATTCTCCTGTCGCCGATTTTATCACCTGTGGTCCGGTGATGAACATCTGGCTTGTTTCCTTGACCATAACGATGAAGTCGGTTATCGCGGGCGAATAAACCGCGCCGCCGGCGCATGTCCCCATTATCGCGGATATCTGAGGAACCACTCCGGACGATGTGACATTCCGAAAGAAAATATCTCCGTAGCCCGCAAGCGACACGACGCCTTCCTGAATCCTCGCGCCGCCGGAATCGTTGATGCCGATCATCGGGCATCCCATCTTAACCGCCATGTCCATCATTTTGCAGATTTTTTGAGCGTGCCTGTATCCGAGAGCGCCTCCGAACACTGCGGAATCCTGAGAATAAACGCAGACCTTTCTTCCGCCGATTGTTCCATATCCAGTTATAACCCCGTCCGCGGCAGGGCGCTTTTTATCCATTCCGAAGTCCGCGCAATTGTGAACCGCCAGCGCGTCAACCTCGCGGAAACTGTCGTCGTCCAATAGCGCATGGACGCGTTCCCTTGCGGTCATCTTTCCCTTTTCATGTTGTTTTTTTATCGATTCCGCGCCGCCGGGTTCGGAGATTTCCATCCTTGTCTTTTTCAGCCATTCATTTCTGTCATTCGTTTTGCTCACAGATTTCCTCCGAAAAAAACTATCTAATATCAAAACTCTATCTATCTTTTCAACCACCGATGAGCGAAAGAAGGATTCCAGCGGCTGTGGCGGTTCCGATCACGCCGGCCACATTAGCTCCCATTGCGTGCATTAGCAGGAAATTGTCAGGATTCTCTTCAGTTCCCATTCGCTGAACCACGCGCGCAGCCATCGGAACCGCAGACACGCCAGCGGCTCCTATTAGCGGGTTCACCGGCTCTTTGCTAAAGCGATTCATAAGCTTTCCTAATAGAACTCCTCCAGCCGTCGCAAACATGAAAGCAATCATTCCTAATATGAGTATGCCGATTGTTTGGATGTTGAGAAACGTCTCGGCCCCCATTGTCGCCCCTACACCCAAGCCTAGAAGTATTGTTACGATATTCACCAGTTCGTTTTGCGCCGACTTCGCCAATCTGTCCACAACTCCGCTCTCGCGGAATATATTCCCTACCATGAACATGCCTATGAGCGGCGTCGTGGCGGGCAGCAACAGGCATACCGTCAATGTGATTGCAAAGGGGAATATTATCTTGACTGTCTTTGAAACAGGCCGTGGCTGCTTCATCACAATCATTCGTTCGGCTTTTGTTGTGAGCAGCCTCATTATCGGAGGTTGGATTATAGGCACTAGCGACATATAGGAATACGCCGACACCGCGACAG
>JAKQBV010000579.1 GCA_029573925.1 bacterium | reverse complement strand
CTTTTTGCGCCGGAATCAAAGTTGCGTATCAGTTTAAAAAACAACTGTTTGAAAAAATCAATGGCGAAAAAATCAACGATGATGGTTTTATAACGCTTATCATGACAGTGGCGTCAAGCTATAATGCTAGTTTCTCTAGATTTCCTACGCTTATGGATGTTTCGCCGGGAATGAATTTATATCCCCGCACGCGGACGCTAGACCTTTCACGGAGGACATGGCATCCGGTCGCGACAAGTTTGAGAAAGGGATGGAACCTGCTTTTCGCGGCTGACGGATGCTCGCCGGAAGGGATTCGGCCGCTATTTGCCGAAGGGCGATATTTATTGAGCGGCTCAGAGCTTTATTATGCCGTGCCCGGAAACGCCGCAGTTCCCGCCTCGTTCAAGGCTCTGTGGCGGTTCTCCGAAACGGAAGCGGATGAGATTTTGCAATGTCCGGATGTGGAATCCTCTGACTATCTAAGCCTCGCTGTTTCAAAAGGATGGAACATCGTGGGCCACAATTATTCGGAAGCTATTCCGTTCAGCTTCAAAAATGTGACGGTTTTGGCGGACGGCGAGATAATGACCTTCGATCAGGCGGCGCAGAGAGGATTCTTGGAGCCGTCATTGTGGGATTATGAGGACGAAAAATATGCGCCTGTCCGAAATGGCGGCGCTATTGTTCCGGCGCGCGGTTACATGTTGTCAGCCAATAGGGCATTGATTCTAAGATTCCATCAATGAAATGACAGATTTGTTAAGCTGCTCCGGCGGCGTCAGGTGATATCCTGAATGACATTTTTCACTTTAGGATCGGCGGCGCGGCCAGCGAACTCCACATGCGCCGCTTTGCCGCTCTCTATCGAGTCAATTTCCGACCAGCCGTCGAAGATGTGTTTGCGTTTATAAAAGGTGAGCCGCGCGCGCGCGATTTCCGTGTTGTGGCAGAAGCTCGGCTCCCCGTCCGGGTCGGAGTAGTCCGCCCGTATCATGTCCGCGTCCGCGCAGGTTATCTCGCCTTTCACCATTCGCGTCGCGTCCTTTGCTGAGAATGCCCAACGCCCGGTCTCGAATTCGCCTTTGCATCCGAGAATCGCAGTCGCCAGTTCGGTGAAACGGTACTCCTCGCCCGCGTGTTTGAAATACAGCACGGAGATGGGGGGCAGGGAGAGGCCGGCTTTTTTCAGATGCACGGTCAGCCCCTCGAAAACGCTGTCCGGATGGCCGTCGAACGCGTTGCAGTGACCCCACGCCCAGCGCCGCGCGTGCTTGCGGCCCCACAGGTGCGTCTGGCATCCGGGGTCGCCCTTCAACTCGAACCGCCTCCCGTCCGCCTCAATCGTCCCCGTGAATCTCGCCGACACTTCCGGGCTTAACACTGTGGTGTCCGCTATGTCCTTTTTGTAGAACATCTCCGGAAGATGTAGGTGCGGCTTGCCGCCGAACGAGTATTCGAGGTCCCATGACGCCTCGCGCCCGCCCCCGGAGAGCCTGCCTTTCAGCCTTCCGTTCTCAAGATGTGATTCGCCGATTGACAACCTGAACGGCGCGTCCGCCTTTTCCATCTCCGCGGCCGCGAACTTCTTTTTCACCCCGAAGCTCTTTCCGGGGTCCGAGGGGTCGAAGCAGGAGAACCACATCTGAAAATAAGCGTCCCGCCCGTCAAGAGGCGCGTTCATCGTGTGCCGTATCCAGAACCCGCATCCGCTCTCAAGATGGTTGAACGTCAGGTAATAAACCTCGTAGTGGCCTTTGCCGCCGTCCCACCTCATCCTGTTGGCCTTGTCCAATTCGGTTCCCTGCGACATGACGGCTCCTCCCGAAAGAAATTTGCGGTCTCCGGCGCTCCGGTTCCGCGTCATGCCTATTATAACATGACGCGCCGCCGCGCGCGCGCCCGCCTCCACGGCAGTATGATATAATAGCGGCGGCTTGCGGCGTTTATACTAGCGCCCGCGCGGAGACGCACATGAAAAGATCTCATATCAATAGGCTTATCGCCGAGTCAGAAAGATTTCTCGAAGAGAAACAGTTTGCGCTGCCCTCGTTTTCCCGGTGGACGCCCGAACAATGGGCTGTCGCCGGACGCGAGGCTGACGAGATTCGCGCCGCCCAACTCGGATGGGACGTGACAGACTTCGCGCGGGGAGATTTCGACGCGTTCGGTCTCGTCCTGTTCACCTTGCGGAACGGCAAAGCATCCGCCCCCGGCGGCAAACCGTATGCCGAGAAAATACTCATCCTCCAAGAGGGCCAGATGACCCCCATGCACTTCCACCGCTCGAAGATGGAGGATATCATAAACAGGAGCGGGGGCGCGCTTCTGATGGAAGTCCGCAACTGCGCGCCGGACGGAACCCCGGCGGACACCGACGTGACGGTCAGCCTCGATGGCGTCACACGGACCGTGCCCTCTGGAACCGCCATCCGCATTGTCCCCGGTGAAAGCGTCACTATCCATCGCGGCCTCTATCACAGGTTTTATTGTGAAAAAGGCGCGGGCAAAATCCTTATCGGAGAGGTTTCATCGGTGAACGACGACCACACGGACAATGTGTTCGTCGAGCAGATAGGCCGTTTCCCTGACATTGAAGAGGACGAGCCGCCCGCGCGCCTGTTGGCGACGGAATACCCGGAAGCAAAATGACAGGGAGGGCGGGCGCTGACGCGCCTTGCGCCACTATGAGAAAACGGCTGGCCGGACTGGGACTTGCGACGGTCGACCTGATAGGCGAGGTCGAATCGATTCCGCGAGAAGACGAAATGGTCTATATGTTGTCCGGGGACAAACAGGCGGGCGGCGTGGTGTCAAACGCTCTGGCGGCCGCCTCCCGGCTCGGCTTGGACTCTTCTTGGATAGGCAAGGTCGGCGACGACGAGCACGGCGCGTTCATCATCGAAGAGATGCGGCGCGACGGCGTGGACGTGTCGCTCGCCTCAATCGAGCCGGGAGCCGCCACCCCTTTCAGCTTCATCCTCGCCGACCGCCGCACGCGCGGCAGGAGCATCGTTTTTAACCCCGGTTGCTCCGCCTCTTTCGGCGCGGAAATCCTTCCCGAGACCATTGCCCGGTTCGACGCGCTTCACCTCGACGGGTTCTTCCCAGACGCCGCGTTGTCCGCCGCGCGCCACGCGCGCGCTCTCGGCGTCGAAGTTTTCCTCGA
>JAKQBV010000573.1 GCA_029573925.1 bacterium | reverse complement strand
AGGCGATCATCGAGAACAACCTCGGACAGCTTAAACAGGCGCTGGATGAAATGGGCGTCAAAGTCGGCAAGTTCGAGGTCGAAGTGAGCGCTGGAAACCAAGGCCAACCGCAGAACGCGCGCGAAGACGCTCCGGGCGGCTCCTATCAAGCGGGCTATGGAACCGCAGCGATGGAGATGACTGACAGTTACGCGGCTACCCTCGATTTCGACTCAGAAACGACCGGCACGTACGGCCTAACCGGCCGAGCGAGCGCCGGACAAGCAAGCATTAGCTACCTAGCCTGAAGCGAACAATGAAGAAAGGAGGACATCATGAGTCTAGTAGAACTAATCGAGCAATTTTCGGCGGATCAATTGAAGGCGTCCACAACGGCTTCGAACGAACTCGGCAAAGACGCGTTTCTGCAGCTTCTCGTAACTCAGATGAAGTATCAGGACCCGCTGGACCCGATGAAAAACGAAGATTTCGTGGCGCAACTGGCCCAGTTCAACTCTCTCGAGCAGATGATGAACCTGAACGAGAGCTTCGAGAAGATGCTTGTCATGCAGACGTTGGCGCAGGCGAGCGCGTTCATAGGCCAGCAGGTGGGATGGTACAACACGGACGGCACATCGGGCGAAGGTCTGGTTGAAGCCGTGGAAGTAATCGACGGCGAGCCGAGACTCATCGTCGGGACACAACTCGTTGATGTCTCCACCGTGTTCGCCATATCGAAGCCGACAGAATAAGGCGATTGGATTTTTCAAAGAAGGAGGTGAACTAAGTGGTTTCCAAGATTTACGGGCCTCAGACAATCAGGCCGCAGCAGGTCGAGCAGATCGGGCTTCCGATATCCTCTCCGCAGACAAGCCGTCAGTCGGACGTCAAGACTGAATTCCAGCGGATATTGGAACAGAAGACCGGAGCGGTGGAGTTTTCGGGGCACGCGTCGAAACGGCTGGAACAACGCGGCATACAGCTTGACGCCGCCGACATGGAGCGTCTTTCAAAGGCCGTTGACCGCGCTGGAAGCAAGGGCGCTAGGGAATCGCTCGTTCTCCTTAACGGCATGGCCTTCGTGGTCAGCGTGTCCAATCGCACCGTCATTACGGCGATCGATATGGAAAACATGAAGGAGAACGTGATAACGAACATCGACAGCGCGGTTCTCGCGTAGTCGATCGGCAACAAGGGGCCGGACCTCTCCGAGGAAGCCCCCATGAAATGCCGCCGAATGACTGAGGCGGCGAAACAACCGAATAGCAGTCCGACGCGCGCATAGGGAGCGCAAAGCGGTTTGTTCTCTCCAAGGTGGCAAACCCGCTCAACTCGACTAAAAGCTCCCGTCGCGAAAAGGACGCCCGGCCTCCGCGCATAGCTCCGGAGGTTCGGCCGCGAGGCGAAGGCTCGCCCCGCGCGGCTCTTCGGCAATTCTTACGGGAGGATCACATGAACTCATCGTTTTACACGGGTGTGCTTGGCCTGAAAAACCACCAGACCCGCATGGACGTGATTGGCAACAACATCGCCAACGTTAACACTTACGGCTTCAAAATGGGACGCGCGACTTTCGCCGACCTGCTGAGCCGCACATACTCATCCGCTTCCTCGCCCCGCAACGGGCGCGGCGGCACGAATCCCCTTCAGGTCGGTCTCGGCGTCACTACCGCCGCCGTCACCAACATCATGACCCAAGGGCAGCTCGAAACCACCGGACGCCTCACAGACGTCGCCGTTAATGGCAACGGCTGGTTCGTCCTTCAGGACGGCTCCGGCAGCACTGTTTACACCCGCGACGGCTCCTTCGGTCTCGACAAGGAAGGCAGCCTCGTGAACGCCAACGGCTTGTACGTTCAGGGCTGGTCGCGCGTGCTCGTGGACGAAGACCACAACTTCTCCATCGACACTCAGCGCCCGGTTGAAGACATCTCGTTCGTTTACGGCGAGAAACTCGAAGCCGCCGCCACCACTCAAGTCGCTCTCGCCTGCAACTTGGACGAGACGTCCCGCTCGCTCATCGCGGACGGCGTGGACCCCAAAGAAGGCTGGGCAACCAAGAACGACCTGCTCGTGGACCTCTACGAGACTTACACCAACCAGTATTCCCCCACCCACCTCGGGATCAGGGAAGGCGACTGGATAGAGATCCACGTCAACACGCTGTACCAGAACCAGCAGACTCTTGGCTTGAGCGAGAACATCCTCACCAGCGGCACAACCATCACATACTCCGGCGTCGGCACGGTTCAACAGTACAGCGGTCTTGCCGATCCGACGGAACTGCCAATGGCGAATATCGCTCTAACAGGCGGTTTGACCCGCGTGTTCATGAGCCCGCAGCAACTCGCCGCTCTCGGCGCGGGCAGCAACCTGTACACAATCGACGAAGGCTCAGGCGTGATTTATTCCACTGAGGACCTCACCGGCGAAACACTGTCGTGGGATGTCCAGTCGAGCGCCCAGAGCACAATGCCTTACAACGCCGATAAATATCTCTATTTCCAAGTGACAAACGATACCACCATCGGCAATCTTGAGACCGCGATTCAGAACGCTCTCAACGCCGCGGACATCAACGGCACTCTCAATGCCACCGTCAAGTACAATTCAGACGAAGCGAAGTTTTACATCTACAACAACGAAGTGGATGGAACCGGCAACTTCAACAGCATCACCGTTAATATCAACGCGGTGTCCGGCTCCGGAATCAGACAGGCGTTCATGCTTCAGGATTCCACATACCCGACGCTGACCGGAACCCGCCTCGGCATCACTCAGGGCGGACTCGGCAACGCCATGACCCGCGAGCATGTCGGGAACTTCGACTACCAGACGAACAACCTCACTCTCGACTACGGCGATGTCAACGGCTCAGCTCAGATCTACGGCCAAGTCGTAAGGTCCTTCCTTACCGCGACAGGCGCGACGATGGCTCTCGACGTTGCCACAGGCTTCGACTACATCGATCTCGGAGCTTGGACGGGATACACGAACGGCGGAACGCTCGGCATGATAGACGGAACGGCTGAACTGACCGTCAACGGAACCACATGGCGGAATGTGTCATCCTTCACAGGAGCCGCCAACGAGTATCACATTTCCACCAGCGCCACAGGCGTGCCGAGAGTGTACTTCAACAACGTTGACGGCGTGCAGCCTGCCGCCGCCGATCCCATCACTTTCAGTTACCGCACACAGACTAACGGAGTCACCGGCGCTCCCAACCTGATGCTCACGGAAAACGTCGATTACACCATCGACGCCGCGACGGGGAACATCTCCCTGATATGGAACGGCGCTACCGCAAGCGCGGTGTTCGGCGCCGGCGGCTCAAACTTCACAGGAACTATCAGCCTGACCGCTGATTACACCACCGAGCAAAGAAGCCTGACGCCTCCTTCCGAAATCATGAACAGCCGCTGGGCGGATTTCGCTCAGGAATGGCAGGAAGTGAGCGCGGGCGGCGCGGGCAATGCCCGAACCGAGTTCAACAACATGTTCTCTTCCGTCAACGGGCAGGCGATCAACGATCAAGCGACTTCAGCACAGCCCACCTCCAAGGTCACCAAGCTTTTTAACTCGGCAGAGACCTACAGGACGTCCATAGACGTTTATGACTCTCTGGGCGATTCTCACACGCTCCAGTTCGTTTTCACTCACGTCGGCTCCAACTATGACCTCACCGAGCTTACCAGCTATCAGAATCGCTGGTACTGGAGAGCGGAACTGCCCTACGACGACGTGTTCTCGTTCGACAGCATGGACGCCGTGGATGGGATTTCCTCCACAGCGAAGCTCAGCGGTGAACTGGTGTTCAACAACAACGGTCTGATCAACATGACCCGCCTCAGCGGCAACACAGGGCCGATAATGTTCGACCCGTCTCCGGTGGGAGCAAACGGAGCGAGCAGCCGCGCGGTCGCGGCTCTATCCATCGAAGCCATTTTTGACGGCTTCGGCAGCCCCATAGACGGTGTCACACAGTACGCCTCCCAGTTTACCACCCGCGCATACATGCAGAACGGGTGGGAGATGGGCGTGCTCGAAACGTTCGGCGTGGACAAATCGGGCGTCATTCAGGGCAAATACAGCAACAACGTGGTTAAGCCCATCGCCCAGATAGCCCTTGCGATGTTCGCCAACGAAGAAGGCCTCACCAAGTTGGGCGACAACGAATTCTCGATTTCGGCCAACACCGGCTCGGCGCACGTCGTCCCGGCATATGTCGCCGGAGCGGGCGAGATCGTCGGCGGCACGCTGGAACAGTCCAACGTGGACATAGTCAACGAGTTCACCAACATGATCATAACAGAGCGCGGGTTCCAAGCGAACTCCCGCATCATCACCACCTCGGACGAAATGCTCGTCGAGGTGCTGAACATTAAACGATAATCCGCCGCTTTTAGACGGAAACGAAGAAATCCGAACCGGCCCCTTTTTCCGGGGGCCGGTTTTTTTATGCTCCGGATTTGAATAGCAACCCGGATTCGCCGATATAGCAGGCAAACCCGGGCGATTTTAATAGTGGCGAACCGCGTCTCACGCACAAAGCAAGTTTGTGCGCGCCACCCATCTATATTGTTCATGAACCGTATATTCTATTTACTGTGAAAATACGCCTTGCGATCCGCGTTTCATCCGCTCTGAAAAATCGCTTCCAAATCATAAAGAAGTATTCGGGCTGCTAAAAGATGCGAGAGATTTTATTTCCGCTATAATTCTCCTACAAGAGAGAGCAGGTTCCGCAATATGGACGACAGGGGAAATGATATTCGGCAGGACGACGCGATTGAAAAGACGTTGGCCGCGCATGACACGAGGTCGCAACACGCGCAGTGGCTTCAAAACATCCGCGTGAATCTTGCCGAGATAAAAAAGGGCAGGGACATTTCCCGGCTCAGAGGGGTTTTTGCCGGTATCCCCGGAATCGTGGCGGGCGCGGGGCCGAGTTTGGAAAAAAACGCGGGACTGCTCAAAGACGTTCAGATGAAGTATCCCTTATTCTGCTGCGATAGAGCTTTGAAAAGGATGGCGGCGGCGGGAGTGTCCCCGCAGATAGCCGTTGTGGCGGACGCGTCGGACGAAACAGCCTCTTTTTTCGAAGATATCGACCTCTCAAAAATCACTCTTATTGCTCCCACTTATTCGTCTCCCGCGATGTTGCGCCTAAATTGGAGGAAGAAGGTTTTTTACAATGTGACGGACGATGTTGACAAGGGATATGAGAGCGCGGCCATAAATATGACCGAAAGGCGGATTTCGGCGATACCCGGAGGCGTTGTCGTTGGAAATATGGCCATGCTCGCCGCTAAAATCGCAGGCTGCGCGCCTATAACCTTCATAGGAAACGACCTGTCCATGACTGAACCGTCAGAAGAATTGAAAAATTCCGGAAAACTTATGGAGTCAGAAGGAAAAAACGGCGAGAAACTGTATTCCATACCCGGATTTCTGGCGGCGTTCGAATGGCTGATTAAGTTTGCGGACGCTGACCCTGATGTGAAATCCGGCAGGTTGAAGCTTTACAATTCGACCGAAGGCGGAATTATGTATTCGGACAAAATCGAGGGATTGCCGTTGGCGGAATTTCTTTCACAATATAAAGGAACCAATAAAAGTTTGAATACTCTATTGCGCTCAATGATATAGCGTATGATAATAACAATTATATCGCAGAGGAACAGAGGCCGATAAATGATTGAATTAATAAAGCTAAATGACCAAGCGATAGTGCTCAATTCGGATTTGATAGAGTACATAGAAGCCACGCCCGACACGATGATAACGATGACGACGGGAAGAAAGCTAGTTGTAAAAGACAAAGTTGACGAAGTTGTGAGGAAGGTGATAGAATATCGCCGCAGTATATACGAGGGACTTGCGATAAAGCCTCAATAGAATGGAAAACCTGTTTTTTTCATATTGAAAGAGGAAAAACAAGGAGGAAGCGCGAAAATGGCAGAAGAGGAAATTTTGACAGAGGCGGCTCCGCCGTCGAAAAAAAGCTCCGGCGGTGGTTTCTCAATCGTTCACCTCGCGATTATAGCCGTTCTCTTGATTATCGGAACGGCGGCAACAGTCCTCATTATTCAAAGAAGCGTGGGCAACATCAACAAAGAAGTCTCGTCCCAGATAGGCAAAATCAGACTGCAGAACGAGACCGGAAGGATCGCTGCCGGCAGCGTGAAGATGGAAGACTGTTCCCTGACCGCGCAGCTTGCCTCGATGGAAAAACCCCTGATAATCAACATGGCCGACGGCCAGTCGTATATGAGCGTCGGGATAACCGTTTGCCTAGCCACGGACCCGAAGGAAGCTGCAAAGAACGGGGCCGCGCTAACGGCAGAGTTTGAAGCCAAGAAGGACATGGTTGTTTACGTTTGCAACGAATATCTCTCCCGGCTGACGAAAGGCGACCTGTTCCCGGCGGCTGGCGGAGCTTCAAATGTCGTTCCGAAAGATGATCTGGCGGCGATAGGTTTTGACGACGAGCCGCAGGATTTCTCCCGCAGAATGGACTCGATACGCGGAGAGCTTCTACAGATGTTCCAGCAACGCCAAATATGGTTCGTCAAGGATTTGTACTTCACGTCGTTCCTAGTGCAGTAAAAAGAAAAGCCCCGGCGTAGGGGCGCGGCGGACGAACCTCGGAGGAAACTGATTTGGGCGACTTTCTGTCACAAAGCGCAATCGATGACCTGATAAACCAGCTTGGCGACGACACCGGCGGAGCGTCCGGCGGCGGAGGCGGAGGCGGAGACCTCGGCCTTGACCTCGGCGATTTCGACCTCGGAGACATGGGCGGCGGCTCGTCCGCGCCGGCTCAAACATCCACAATCATTCGCGCCGACACCGCAAAGAATGTCCAGTCATACGACTTCTCGAGGGCGTCCAAGTTCTCAAAAGACCAGATTCGAACCATTCAGATGATACACGAGACTTTCGCCCGGCTGCTCTCAAGCACGCTTTCCGCGAAAATCCGCGCTCTCACCCGCATCAAAGTCGTCTCCGTCGAAGAAGTCACCTACGAAGACTTTATCAACACCGTTTCCAACCCTTCGATGATTTGCATCTTCGGTCTTCCCCCGATGGAAGGCAACGCGGTGATGGACATCAGCCCGCAGATCGGTTTCCCGCTCATGGACAGGCTTCTGGGCGGTTCCGGCGAAGAGGAAGAGGAAGCGCGAGAACTGACCGACATTGAGCTTAATATCATGGAAAGCGTCATCATGGACGCTCTCAATTTTATCAAGGACGCATGGAGCAACGTTATCACCCTCAGCCCGAAGCTCGAAATCATAGAGAGCAACCCTTACTTCGTGCAGATAACTCCGCCGAACGAGATGATAGTGCTGGTCAACCTCGAAGTGGAGATAGGCGAAAAGACCGGCAGGATGAATATCGCGCTGCCGTACGTGATGCTTGAGACGGTGCTTCCGAAATTAAGCATACAGCAGTGGTTCGCCACATACAGGCGGGCGGTGTCGCCGGAGACTCCGATAAAAGTTGCCAAACGGCTTCTTAAGACGAACGTGCTGGTCACTGCCGAGCTTGGCGAAACGCAGATAACCCTGAAAGATTTTCTCAGCCTCGACGTCGGAGACGTGTTGCAGTTGCAGACGAAAACGGACTCCGATATAGACGTCTATGTGGGCAACAAGCTTAAGTTTAGAGGCCGTCCCGGCCAAGTGGGAAAAAACATAGCGGTGCAGACGACCGCAGTGGTGAAAGACAGGGAAGATATCTGAAAACAGCGCGCGTCGGGAGTCGGCAAATAACGCGTGTCCTGTGGTTGCCCCGTGAGCGAATCTAAAAAAATCACTGATTTCATAAGCGTATTTCTTGACCGCTTTCGCGTCTCCGCAAGCGGCATCGCCGGTTGCGAGTTGGCATACGGCAAACTATCCGCGGAGCGCCTCGACGCTTCCGAAATCGCCGCGCTCGACTCAGGCCGCTATGTCGCCGTCACGGTTCCCGCGACAGCTCCCGTTCCCGGATTGTCCGTCCTTTTTATCCAACTGCCGCAAGGCGCTTTGATTCCGGAGAGAATAATTAATCCGGGGGCTTCGGTTCCACCCGGCGAATTTTCTGATATTCACAAGGGAGCAGTGTCCGAACTTGTGGAACAGGCGTGGTCGGCCTCGGCGGAAAGCGCGTCCGGCCTGTTGGGAAAACCTTTCAAAACCGGGACTCCCGCAGCGTCGCTTAACACTATCGGCGGACACCTGCGGAGTTTGCCGGCGCTTACGGGAATCTCAAGGTATTTTTCGGCATCGGTTTCCGCGTCGATGGACGGCGCGGAGTTTTTCACACGGCTGATTTTTCCGGAGCAGTTCATAGACGCGTTGTTTGCGGACGGAGCCTCGGCTCCGGCAACCGGACGCGCGGCGGCAAAACCTGTCGCTGCGACTCCTGCGGCAAAAAAGAAAATCCAAGCGTTCGAGCCTCCGGCGGCAAACGTTCCCGCCAAGACCGACGCTTCCAGAATAGTCAAGAAAAAGACGCCCGCCGCCTCTCAAAAAGCCAAAGCTCCCGCAAAT
>JAKQBV010000554.1 GCA_029573925.1 bacterium | reverse complement strand
TTCCTTCGGCGTCGCTGCCGGTGGCGCCATGCGACGGCATCATTGCCCGCTCAGCCATGTCGTGCTCCCCTTCCGCGCCGACCGTGAACAATCCGACTCTTAAGTGGACGATGCTGTTGGACGGAGTTGACAACGATTTCGACGGACGCACGGACGAGGAATGCTACAACGGGATTGACGACGACAACGACGGAACTATCGACGAGGATGTGAGCGTCACACAGAACTACCTCGGAGCGCCGTGCGCCGCAGGAGCAACCGCCGGATGGGAAATATCAAAATGGTGGCTTCAGGTCTCGACCACTCCCGGATTCGACGACGGAACTCTCGTCATCAACAACAACTCGGTCAATCAGGTCTCTATAAACCTGCCTACCTTGCCGCAGAGAACTCTCGACGAGCCGTATTACTGGCGCGTAGCCGCGTTCGACAAGGCGAATAACCTCGGCCCGTGGAACCCGCTGCCGATGACGGCCACCGCGACTCCCTATTTCACTTTCGGAATAGACACCATCCCGCCGCAGCTCTCGGTATCGTATTTCAGCGACATCGACTGCACCGAGCCTATGCCCACGCTGCCGGACGGAACACCCGTGACAAGCGACACCACGAGCAACCCGAATCAAGCCGTCTGTCTAATAATCACTTCGAATGAGCCGATACCAAGCTCATACGAGCCAAGCTTCGAGACGTGGCAGCAGGGGCAGAAGAAGGCCGGCCCGTTCACGGCCATCCCGTGGCCTCCGGGATCGAACACCACTTTCAAAGCGGATTTTCAGGTGGACGCCATAGGAGCCGGACAAGTCTATTCGGACGGTTTAGTTTACCTCTATTTTACCACGCGCGACCTATATGGAAATGTCCTGAACAAGCAGGGCCCCGCGTCTGGCGACAAATTTATGGTGGACTCTCAGCCTCCGCAAATCCAGTGCGCGGCCACTCCTTTGCTCGCCGGGCTGGACAGCAACAACAACGGCGTTGAGGGCGAACTGGAGATGATTCCGGACGGCGACGGCGTTCGAGTGGCCTGCTCGGTGTCGAAATATGTCGGCGACTCCTTCCGCGCCCGCGTCAAACAGGCGAACTTCCACTCCTCCCCCGTTCTCAACGACGGGCTGGACAACGACTGCGACGGGCTGATCGACGAGGAATACCTCAACGGCATAGACGACGACGGCGACGGAGATATCGACGAAGATGTCGGCTCTTTCGGCCCGCAACCCGGTAGTGGCTGCTATGTCGAACTTGCATTTCAAACAGGCTCTCAATATGATTACGCGGGCGCTTACAACATCGTGTCAGGCGCGGCGTACAACGGAACCGCTTCGATAACAGTCGGAGACCTCGATCCCAACAGCCCGTATTTCGTAAGAGACCTCGCAGGCAACGTCATATACACGACAGGCAGCTTCACGGTGGACACCGTTCCGCCCGCCGCCCCGGCGCCGATAGAGCCGACCCACAACCAGATAGTCAGCGACTCAACGCCGAACCTGCGTTGGAGGATTTCACCGCGCGCGGCAGATATGTTCAAATACAAAGTCCAGATATCGCAGCAATCCAACTTCTCTTCGATAATCGTGGACAAAGACACTCAGGACGACAACTATTCGACCACGTTCAGCATGACTGTGTTGCCGGCGGACATCCTTCTGCCCGGCAGATGCGCTAACTATTCCGATCAGACATCGTGCGTGGCCGACACGAAATGCTCTTGGGACGGAACGGCTTCATCCTGTTACGCCCACGAGCTTCAGGACGGAAAATATTACTGGCGGGTTTACGCTTATGATAAGGCATACAATAGAAGCGCGTCGAGCGTGGTGTACGCGTTCAATGTGGACACCGAACCGCCCGGCCCCCCGATTTTCAACGGCGTCACAACGCCCACCACTCTGACCACTTCGCCGCTGACCGGCTTTACGGCCAACCCTGCGGAAGCCAACTCTCGCGTCAACATATATGTCAATAACACGTATGTCGGGACTGTCTTAACTAACGCCGCCGGTCAGTTCTCTCTGGGAATCGATTACGACAGCGACGGAGCCGCCGACGAAGACCCGGTGGATAGCATAGACAACGATTTCGACGGCCTGATGGATGAAGACCCGCCGGGAATCTTCCTCGCCGAAGGCGCAAACATAATTGAAGGTCTTGTGATTGACGCCGGGGGCAATGTCGGCGTCCGCGGATGCTCTCCCACCACGCCGTTCTACAACGCCGCGCTCGGGAAATGCGTCATAGTGAGAGACTCCGGCCCGCCGCAGTTCAACGTGACATACTTCAACGACACCAACCTGACTGTCCCGCTGCCGACCGTAACTCCGACCTCGCTAAAGCAAACGGCGAAAGCCGGCATGGTCTATATGCTGATCTCGGCGTCCGAGGACCTAGAATTAAACGGCAATCCCAACCCGCCGAAATTCAGCGTGGACACACAAGGCAGTTTCGGAGTAACCAACGCCACCACCACTTCTATAGGCGGCTCGTTCACCCAGTTCAAAGGTTCGTTCTTGGTAAGCGCGGAAAGCTCGCCGACTTATGTGGACGGAGACGCAAAAATCGTCGTCATCGGCACGGACAAACAGGGCAACACCACCCCCGCCGGAACTATTCCTTCCATCGGCGGATACCTTGCCATCGACACAAAGCCTCCCAAGTTCGAAATCACTTATTGGAAAGACTCGAAATTTTCAATAAAAGCCGATCAGGACATCAATCTTCTTCCGCTTACGAAAGCCGGAAATATTTACATGAGAATCCGCTCCTATGAACTGCTTGACGAGGCTCCCACTGTAAACGTCGAGCAACAGGGGACGGGGGACGCTGTTTCAGCGCCTGTGACGGCGGTGTCCGGCAGCGACGTTCTTTATTCTTACGCTTACACCGCTATGACTGACAACGGCTCGACACACAAAGATGGCATCGCCTATGTGACAATGAACGCGACGGATGTCGCCGGAAACCAAGCCTCGGCTTCCGCTCCTCTGATCGGAGACAGGTTCGTAATCGACACCAAGCCTCCGCGCGCGCCATCGCTCGCGCTTCAGGATGTCGAAACATACTTCACCCAGACGACCGGTTCAGGCATAGTTCTGGATCAGGGAGGATTGCCGGAGGTTTACGCGACGGTCGAGGCGTTCGCCGCCTTGCGCATAACTCCGCTGACCGCAGGCGACGGCATAGACAACGACGGCGACGGACGCATCGACGAGGAACCCAACGGCATGGACGGCATAGACAACGACCGCGACGGCCTCATAGACGAAGACTACACCAGCCAGTCCTGCGGAACTCTTCAGATATGGTCATACGTCAATTCAGTGTGCGTGAACATCCCAGACTCCAAGCCGATACCGGACGGCAAAGCGATAACCGCCTCAAACGGCTCTTACTCTCTGTACATCTCCGGGCTGAAACCCGGAGTCAACTATGTGTACGCGCGCGCTACCGACTTGGCTGGCAACGTCAGCGATTTCAGCCCCGCGGCAATAATCATCGGACTTCAGGCGGTCAGCGTTGTTATGAACCATGATTTTGAGCCCGGATGGAACTTGGTGGGGATACCGATGCAACCCTCCATATACGCGCCGGCGCTAGCGCTCGGCGTGCCCGACCTCCAATTTTTCCAACTTAAGAATAACTCATACATATATAACGTCGGTATGGACCCAGCCGCTCCCGGCATGGCGTACTGGGTGTTTTTTCCCATCGCCCGCACTATCACCGCAAGGGGCGTCAATTCAACCACGAATCTGGTTCCGATAAGCGAAGGATGGAACATCGTCGGCGTGCCCTACGACAAATCAATGACGTGGAGCGCGTCGATAGCGGTTGACTACTATGGGCAGGTGTCATCTCTCGGCTCCTCCGAGGCAACCGAATGCACGGACGCAAACATTTGGCTGTTCGATCCCGCCGACAA
>JAKQBV010000550.1 GCA_029573925.1 bacterium | reverse complement strand
CGCGCCGCCATGAATCCGAGGTACGGCCCGCCGAACGACAGAGGCAGGCCGAGGCTCTGTCCTTCCCCCGTCACAATGTCGGCCCCCATCGCTCCGGGCGGCTTGATCAGCCCGAGCGAAAGCGGATAGACCGAGCAGATAACCATCGCTCCTGCTTCTTTAGCCATTTTGGAGACATCTGAGAAATCGTCCACGCAGCCGAAGAAGTTGGGGTTCTGGACTATGACTGCGGCGATGTCCGAGCCGAGGGCGTCTTTGATTTTTTTGCGGTCCGTCACTCCGCCTGAAATGGGTATCTGCTCGAACTGGAGTCCGAGGTTGGATGTGTAGCTTTCGAGCATGACGCGGTAGATGGGGCTGACGCCCTGATCGACGATGATTTTTTTTCTGCCGGTGGCGCGCACGGCCATCATGGAGGCTTCGTAGAGGGCGGTTCCGCCGTCGTACAGGGAGGCGTTGGAGACGTCCATCTCGACCAGCCTGCATATCGCCGTCTGGTACTCGTATATCGCCTGAAGAGTTCCCTGCGATGTTTCGGGCTGGTATGGCGTGTAGGCGGTGTAGAACTCGCTGCGGGAGACTATGGGGTCGACGGCGGCGGGGATGAAGTGGTCGTAGAATCCGCCGCCGACGAAGTTGACGAGCTGGGTGGCGTTCTTCGCGGCAAGCCCGCGCAGCGTTCTGAGAACCTCGTGCTCAGGTTTGCCTTTCGGCAAATCAAAGGAGCGGGGCGACAGCGACGCGGGGATGTCGGCGAAAAGGTCGTCCAGAGACGACGCTCCGACCGCTTCGAGCATCTCGTTCAGTTCTTCTTCGGTGTGGGGTATATATGGCATTTCGCGCCTCCTTAATTGGCGTTCACAGCAGTTTGACGCAGACGATTCCGTAAAGGTCTTGCGGATGCAGCGGGGCGAAGACGGTCTCGGTCATCCTCAGGCGCGAGTACACGGAGAACCCAAGCTTCGCGTAGAAGGGGAGCGCCGAGCGGTGCGCGCTGGAAGTGCCCAAGTGAACTCCCTTGACGCCCAGTCCGCGCAGATAGTCCATGTACTCCAGCATTATTTTCGAGCCAAGCCCGGCGCGGCGGTATTGCGGCAGAAAGTCGATGTGCAGATGCGCCGGATAGACGTCCGTCGGCGTCGCTATGTGTTCTCCGCGAATCATCCCGGCGAGGCTGCGCCTGATGTAAAGGAGGTCTTTCGGCGTTAGCTTGTATCTGCCGGATATTATGCCGCGCAGCAGGGCCGGGTAGATTTCTCTTTTTGTCACACTGTCGCAGACCGGCGTGTCCGGGCATCCGAGCAGGTATCCGGCTATCTCGCCGTCCGCCATCGCGAGAAAGTTGTGGGAGGCGTCGTAGTCCGTGTAATAGAGGGTGAGCATGTCGGCGAAGAGGTCGAAGTTGTCGAAGTACGGGGCCACCGTCTCGCCGCCGAAGCCTGTGTCGTAAACGATGCGGCGCACGGCCTCGCGATGCGCGGGGTTGGAAGGGTCGTATCTGACGATTTCTTTTTTCATGTCATGGGTGTCGCGGCGTTGGACGAGGGCGCTGCGGGTTCCTTAGTTGATTTCTCCTGACAGCGGGACCGCGTACGGCACGTATTTCTCCCAGTCTTCCCTGAAGCAGGCCTGAAGGGTGGGGGTGAACTGGGGCGCGCGCGGCGTCTTGCGTAGCTTCATCCCCGCCGCTTCCGGAGTGCGGTTCCCCTTTTTCACGTTGCAGTGTTTGCACGCCGTCACGAGGTTCTCCCAGCAGGTTTCCCCGCCGAGCGAGCGCGGCATAATGTGGTCGAGAGTAAGCTCCGCGGCCTTGCGGGTCTTGCCGCAGTATTGGCACGTGTGGTGGTCGCGCATGAAGACGTTCCCTCTTGAGAACGGCACTTGCATGCGCGGCTTCTTCACATAGTAGTTCATCTTTATGACCGACGGCATGTCGAATTCCTGAAATTGCGAGCGGGCGGAGCGGTCGCGTTGTTCCAGCATCTCCGCTTTGCCGGAGAAGACGAGACATATCGCGCGTTGCCAGCGTGTGATGTTGAGCACCTCGTAGCTTACGTTGAGAACCAGCACGTCCATGATGATATCAACGCTCCTTGTGAGCCGCGAAGGGCGCGCCCCCGCGTTTGTGCCCGGCCCGGAATGTCAGTCCGGGGAAGGGGCGGCGCGGCCGTCCCGCCGCTCCGCCGCCAGCTGTCAAGCGTCTTCACATCCTGCCGCTGAAATACGCGTCGTACGCTCCCATGTCAAAATGCCCGTGCCCGCTCAGTCCGAACAGGATGGTTTTGCTCTCTCCGCTTTCCTTGCACTTCAACGCCTCGGCGACCGCGCCGTGTATCGCGTGCGCGGATTCCGGAGCCGGGATATGTCCTTCAGTCCTCGCGAACAGCACGGCGGACTCGAAGATCTGTTTCTGTTCGACGGATATGGCTTCCATGATGCCGTCGTGAATGAGGTTGGAGACGATGGGCGCTCCGCCGTGATACCTGAGGCCGCCCGCGTGTATCGGAGCCGGCATGAAGTCGTGCCCCAGCGTGTACATCATCATCAGCGGCGTCATTCCCGCCACGTCTCCCACATCGTACTCGTATTTTCCCTCGGTGAGCGATGGACATGACTTCGGTTCGACCGCCACGAAGCGGATGTTTTTCCCGCCCAGTTTGTCCGGCAGGAAGGGCAGGGTAAGCCCGGCGTAGTTGCTTCCGCCGCCATGGCACCCCACCACCACGTCCGGGTATTCGCCCACAGACGCCATCTGTTTTATGCACTCCTGCCCGATAATTGACTGGTGAAGCAGCACGTGGTTGAGCACGCTGCCAAGCGCGTATTTCGTGTCTTCGCGCCCCGCCGCGTCCTCTACCGCCTCGCTGATAGCCAGACCGAGGCTGCCGGAGCATTCGGGGTCTTTTTCGAGCGCCGCGCGCCCTGCTGCGGTAAGGTTGCTCGGACTCGGAACCACATTGGCTCCCCACGTGTTTATCAGCGACTTGCGGTACGGCTTCTGGTCGAAGCTGATCCGCACCATGTACACCATGCACTCGATCCCGAACAGGCTGCATGCGAAGCTCAACGCGCTTCCCCACTGCCCGGCTCCGGTCTCGGTGGCTATCCTTTTGACGTTTTCTTTTTTGTTATAGTACGCCTGAGCGACAGCCGTGTTCGGCTTGTGGCTTCCGGCGGGGCTTGTGCCTTCGTATTTGTAGAAAATCTTCGCGGGAGTTCCGAGCGCCTTCTCAAGCCCGACCGCGCGGAACATCGGGGTCGGTCTCCACAGCGCCAAAATGTCCATCACTTCCTCTGGTATGTCGATCCAGCGTTGAGAGCTTACTTCTTGCTCGATCAGGCCCATCGGAAACAGCGGCGTCAGCGCTTCCGGCCCTATCGGCTCTCTTGTTCCCGGATGCAGCGGCGGGTCCAGCGGTCTAGGAAGGTCGGGCAGCGCGTTGTACCATTTCTTCGGGATCTCGTTCTGGCTAAGCGTGATCATTCTCGATTGCATTCATTTCTCCTTTTAATCCGGCCTCAAAGGCTTTCTTTTTTACAGCGCGCGGTACGGCGCGCCCTTGCTTTATTTTTATCGGCGGCGGCTCCGGCCTTCAGCCGGTCTCGCCTCCGTCGTTTCCCAACTCCGCGGCCCCGAACCCCGGGAATCTCTTTTTCAACGTCTCCGCCCTGACATCCACTTCCTCTTCAGTCAGCCTGCCGCTCTCGAATATCTCGTTCAATATCCCACGCTCGAAAAGCAGGGTCACGATGGATACGGAGCGAACTAGGTAGTCGCCGCCGCCGCTTCCCTCGATGATTTTTTCAGTGTCCGTCATTTCGCCGCCTGTCATTTGCCGGAAGTTTTAACCGCTGCCGCGCCCGCTTCGAGGGCGTCCAGCTTTTTAAGCATCTCCAACGCCACCGGTTCCGCCACGCGGCCTTCCGCCAAAATCTGCCTCGCGCGGGATGTCATCTCTTCGAATTCCTCTCCGCCGCCTGATACGCCCTGTTCGGCTTTCATAATCAGCGCGCCGACGAATTCTTCGTCCAGCGCCGATGCCCTTACATCCTCTCGCCTCATCAGTCGCATCAGCATTAGCGCGTCGTCCAGCTTGTTCTTTTCATTTCTCAGCTTGGAGCTCCACGCCACAGGCAGATATGCGGAAACTTTGTTTTTGTCGGCGCCCGTGTCGGGCAAGGCCGACCTGTATTGCAGATAATTCGTAAGAGCTTCGTCCATCTTCGTCGGCTCGCTCAACGCCGCTTTCTCGCCGCCCCGGTACAGGCTGTCCAGCCCGCCCAGATACACGTCCGTGTATATCCTGTACCCCAAGTCCGCGAATCCTGCCAACAGCATGAGAACCACGAATATAGAACTAAATATTCCGGACACGTTTACCGTCGTCCGCTCGATGATCGTGTGCTTGTGCGCCGGGCCGTATTGTTTTTTTATTTCGTCTCTTGAAAGGATCTCCTCGTCTTCTTCATCCTTTTCGTCGTCGCTCACATTCGCCGGAGGCGCCGGGGGTGTCGAGAAAGCCGCAGACACTTCGACCACAGGCTCTTCTTGCGCTGCCTCCGAGACAGACTCAGCCTCCGCAGCCTGCTCCTCCGTCGCTATTTCCGCAGTCTGCTCCGCCATGTCTGTCAATTCTTCGCCGGAGCCTTTCTTTTTCTTTCCGATGCCGAACAACTTTAGTTTTTTCATCTTTTTCGGACCGCCCGCTTCCTCGTCGGTTTTTTCAGGAGGCGCTTCCGGCGCGTTCGCGGGTCCTTCGTCGCTCATTTCGAGCAGTTCAGCCTCCTGAGGCTCGTTTTTTTTTGTTTTCTTCGGTTTCTTCAAAGCCGAAAGCTTCGAGAAGATTCCGGGCTTCTTTTTTTTCGGCGCGGCTCCGCCGTCCGCCTCCTCTTGATCCGCGCCCGCTTCGGCAGCCTCCGGCGTTGATTCTTTAGTTGTTTCGTCTGTATGGTCCGCCGCAGCCGCCACCGCCTCGAGCGCCTTTTTCACCTTCTCTTCATCCGGCGCGGGAGCCGGCTCTGTCTCGGCGGCGGGAGCCGTTTCCGGAATCTGAGCGCTGTGTAGCTCTTCGTCAATCAACTCAATATCTTCAGGCGGCGGAGCGTCCGTCAGCGTTCCGGCCAACATGTCTTCCAGCGATTTCTCTTTCTCCGCAGTTATGGAAACCGCGTCCGACTCTGCGTCCGCGTCTCTTTCCACCTCTATATCTATGTCTATTTCGATGTTGTCGAATTCGCCTTTTTCCGTTTGCCCGCCGCTCCCGGCGTCCATTTCCTCGAACGCTTCGATGGCCGCGAGAGCTTCGTCTATCTCGGGGGAATTATTCTCTTGCGGCTCCGGCGCGTTTGCTTCGACAGCGGCTTCAACGTCCTCCGCCCGAACGTCCGTCAGCCCCGAAAGAATGATGTCTTCAGCGGAAAGCTCGGCAGTCGCGGAGACATCAGCCGCTCCTGAATCTTCCGCGACGGATTTAGAATCGTCGTCCCATACCCGCTCGAACTCTTCCTCTTCCAGCTTGCTTGCGGTGTAATCCAACTCGACGGACGCGTCGGTCGAAAAAACTTCTTGCGCGGCAGACTCCGGCATCGGCTCGCTCTTTGTTTTTAGCGCGTTCCGCTCCACAAGATCGCGCAGCGTGAGTATGCCCGCCGCGCCGAGCTTCGGCCCGCTCTTTATGGACCTCACCAACTCCAACCTGTCGGAAATATTAGTGAAAAGCGTGTCTATGGAGTCGAGCATGGATGCGTCAAGTTCCTGCTCCTCGTCCATGAAAACTTCTCTCGGATAGCGCGAAAGAGCGGCCTTCAGCAACTCTTCCGCCTCGTCGAGCCGTCCCTTGTCCATCAGCCCGGCGGCGCGGTTGTATGCCATCAAACTGTCTTCATATCTCTGTAAAATTTCGTCGAATTTCATTTCGCCGCGATCCCGCTCGGATGTTTCCTGAAAGGCTTTCTGAGAAGCGGCGGCTCCGCTGCCCGCCTTTTCTCCTACCCGCCATCTCAGTAATTATACATAATTTATTTGTAATGCAAATAATATATTGTATAGATTTCTCAACCTCTTTATGCAAAATCGTCGAAAAGCAGTTAGTTATCCTCAAAAACAGCAAAAAGCCTCCCGGATTTTCTTGTGAAGAATCCGGCATCTGGGGATGTTTCACTCGGTTATTCTGTCGAATTATATGGAGCAAGCGCTATCTGACGCGACCGACAACGAGCAGCGCGCGACCTGCGGACATCCGCGGCGGGATTTTCCACAGCGCGCGCTCGACGCTCATAGCGCGACGCGCGAACGCCGGGTCGCTCCAACGCTCGTCTCCGATGACCCGTCCAAGCGGTCCGTCCGCCACGTGGTGGCAACACACCACCCTCGCGTCCCGCAACCCGGCCTTCCGCGACATCCGCTCCAACCGCCCTGCGGAAAAGTATTTCACATGCAGTTCGCCTTCTACGGTGATTTCTCTCCGGACGGCTGCGCTCATCGCGCTTCCAAGTCCCGCCGCGCGCGCGTCCGCCGCCAGCGCTCCCGCCATGCTCTCCACCGAAAACGCCACCCAACCGCCCCGCCGCACAGTCCCGGCGATTCCCGCCAGCGCCGCTTCAGGGTCGTTCAGATAGCAAAGCGTCTCAAGGGCCAGAGCGGCGTCCATGGAGCGTGGCGCAACCGCGCCCGACAAGTCCTCCGCATCCGCCCATGCGATGTCATACGAACCTGCGCCGATCCGCGCAAGTCTGCCCCACGCCGCAGCCAACGCCCTCGGCGACGCGTCTGCCAGCGTCACGTCGCAACCCCGGCCCGCCAGCCTTGCCGCCGCTCTGCCGACCCCGCCTCCGGCGTCCAGAACCTTCGACCCGCGCGCAAGCCCGCTGAATTCGCTGTGCAGCAACTTTTCATACACGTCCATCTGATGCTTTTTCTTGTGAAAAACCGGGGATTTATCATCGAGAAAATCGTTGTATTCCGGATATTCGGCCCATTCGCGCTCATAGGCCAGAACGTTCCAAAGCGAGGGTTTCCGGCGGCACAGACGCTCCGCTTCCGGGCCGCCCGCCGCAACTATCTTCAATTCCTCTGACATCGCGGGCCATTCAACTGAAAACTCGCCCCGCGCTACTCCCGCGCCCAGCGTGTCCAGCGGCCTAGTCCAGCCCTCGGACGCCAGAGAGTCAGCCGCGCTCCCCACACTCCGGGTCTCTCCTCCCGCGTTGTTCCTCAATACTGCCTCGCGAATAAGCATATCGCAATTCTAGCACACCTCGCCGGGCTGAAAAACGGCGCGGACAAAACGCCGAAGAAGTTTTTTTAAGCGGGCGAATAGTAAATTTCATCCCGGTTCGCCAATGGAACTGGCGAACTGTTCAATTTTCATAGCGGCGAACCGCCTTGATGCCGTCTCATTGTTTTGTTCGATAGGGGCGCGGTTTCCGCGCCCAATAACTAAGACAACTTGGGGCGGGGAAACTCTGCCCCTACGTCAAAAATGCGCCTGCATTTCTTGTTTCATCCGCTCTGAACAATCGCTCCTGAATCCTAACAAAGGATTCGGGTTCATTTTTCAAGGCGCACAAAACGTTTTTTCAGAGTTCTCGAATCTGGGATAATACAATCGAAGACATGCTGAATACATGTGACGGACGCGCTGTTTGTGAAATTAGTAACTATGCCGAACCACACGCGTCGCCCGCGTGGGATTCCTTTTTATTCAGTTTTAACATTAAGTTGCCGCGTTACGCCTGAACGAGCCTCGGGGCTATTTCTTGGAGGCACTTCTCTTTGTCCCCCGTGCCGGTGTTGGCGCGGTAAACCTGACACATGTAGTACGAGCGGTTTGTGCAGAACTTGCGGTAGTCGCCGGGTTTGGGGGCCATGAGACCGAACGCGCCGGTTTCACAGAAAGGACGTTTGTTGCCCAAGCTAAGGAATGGACACTGCATTGTACTCTTTCCTCCTAGTTCGGACGCGGTCGCCCGGCCGTGCTCGCGCGTCCGAGGATTTTGATTTTTCCTCAAAATCCTCAATCTCCACATTTATTATACTACGCGTATTGCAATTGCGCCACAATTAATTAAAATTGTTCGGTTTTGCCATTGTTGTTTTTCTGTCATTGTGTCCGCTGCCTCGTCCGCCCTAGTCCGCGCCGAAGAACTCCGTCAGCCGGCCCGCGAAAAATTCCGGCCTTTCCTTAGGGATGTTGTGTCCGGCGCGCGGAACTTTCTCTAACACAGAATTTTTCATTAGACCGTGAAGCTCGTCTCCCATCCTTGAGGGCATGCCGAAATCGTGCGTTCCCCACAGTATCAGGGTCGGGGTCTCTATCCGCCTAAACATAGGCCGGAAGTCTCCGCTCATCTGAGAGACGAGGCAGCCGAAGACATGTTTGCCGAACCCCGGCTGTTCGTAAGCGTCTTTTTCCGCCAAATCCTCCCGGCGCAGTTCAGCGGCTCCGGCGAATCCGGGGGAATACCACAGCAGGGAAGAAATACGGAAGAACAGTTTTGTCGCCACTGGGGGCAATGCGGAGAAGAAAGCGGCTCCCATAGGATTCGGAGCCCACACCCCGGCGGGCGAGTACACTGCCGCCTTGTAAATCCGTTCGGGGGCGCGCAGACAGCAGAGCAGCGTCTGAAGCCCGCCCTGCGAGCCGCCCGCGATGTAAAACTTGTCCAGTCCCATCCGGGTGGCGAATTCCAGCGAAAAGTCCACAAGATAATCAATATCATACTCTCTGTCCGGCTTGTCAGATTTCCCCGTGCCCGGACAATCGAACGCCACCACGCGCCAATCGCGCGTCAGATACGGGAAACACGCCGAGTTGTCCTCTATCGAGCCGCCGAGGCCGTGAATGAAGAATATCGCTGGAGCTTCCGGCGCGCCTTCCGCAGGCCCGCTGTCCACATACCTTATCGAGATTCCGTCAAAATCGTAATATTTCTCCTCTAGCCCTCCGGCGGGTTTTCTCTCCGCCTCTTTCAAGCCGGCATTGTCCATAAGGTCGCTCCGTTCATTTTTTGCAGATTGCAGAATCTAGTTCTAGCGCCTTCATTCCCTCGTAACAGACTGTTGAAAATTCATTCCGGGCGGCGCTCACAAACTGCGTTTGTGCGTGTTGTAATCGCTGTCAAAGCACATGCATAAACAAGTTTATGCATGCCACCCAAAAATTTTTGCTCCTTTTTCAACAGCCTCGCAAGCAGACCCATTTCTGCTTCAATTTTGCTTGACGTCGTCCCGCAAACAGCCGAGAGTCACCTTGTTTCGATTCCGGGGGCGGACAGCATTTGTTTGGCCGCCGCCTCGGCAATCTTGTTCGCCAACACCCCCGAGCCGATTTCGCTCGCCGTCTCAAACAAAGACATGAAAAGGTTCTCTTTTTGGAGATATTCGAGTTTGGGAGACGAGGGCATGCCCGTCTTTTTGGCGGCGAACTCCACCGCTTCGTGCATACCGCCCATTTTGTCCACCAGCTTATTTCCGAGAGCCTGCTCGCCAGTGTAGAGCCTGCCGTCGGCGAGTTTGGCGACCTCTTCGATGTCCATGCCCCGGCCCTTGGCCACATGGCTGATGAACTGCGAGTGAATGTTGTCCACCGCGCCCTGAAGTATTTGCCGCTCCTCCTCCGTCATCGGCCTGTATGGGGAGCCGATGTCCTTGTGTTCGACGCTCTTGATGACGTTGGAGTCGAGGCCGACTTTTTTGAAGAGTTCCTCGTAGCCGACGAGGCTGAATATGACGCCGATGCTGCCTGTGAGAGTGGCGGGGTCCGCGAAAATGGTGTCGCCCGCCGCCGCGATGTAATAGCCGCCGGACGCCGCGACGTCGCCCATCGAAATGATGACAGGTTTTTTCTTCTGTTTGAATCTGAGAAGGGCGTCGTAGATTTCCTGAGAGCCTGCCGCGCTGCCGCCGGGACTGTTTATCCTGACCACAAGAGCCTTGACGCCGGGATCGACGGCGGCATTCTCTATCATGGACACTATCGAGTCCGAGCCGCTTGTTCGTGAACCCATTAAGCCGCCGGCGCCAGACCTGCCGCTGTAAATCACTCCGGAGATGTACAGCACGCCCACCCTGTCGCCTGAAGACGCGCTCGAAAACAGCCCGCCCTTCTTGCCCAGCCCGGCCAGCTTTTTCGCGTCCACCCTCGACCCCAGTACCGCCGACAGCGTCAGCGCCGCGCCCACAAACACCACCGCCGCTATGATTATCCAGTTCAGCTTGCGGTTCTGCTTCTTGATTTTCTCTCGGTCTAGTTCCATCTCAATCCTCCCGGTCTGGCATTATCACGGCCGCGCGCGCGCCGCATCGCCCGCACGCGCTCCCTTTCAGCCCGACCACCCGCGCGGCGTACCCCGCGCGCTCTATCTGAGAGCGCCCGCATTCCGGACACCTCGTCGTCGACCATTCGCCGTCTGTCATGTTGCCTGTGTACACATAGTTCAGGGCCTTCGCCGCCTCTGCCCGCGCCCGCTCGATAGACTCCGGCGGAGTCGGCGGCAGCTTCATCTTGTTTCTCGGAAAATACCTCGATATGTGGAGCGGGATGTCCTTTGAGAGGGACGCCAGCCATTCGGCCTGCGCCCGAACTGAGGGCGCCGAGTCGTTCAGCCCCGGAATCAACAGCAGAGTCGTCTCCACCCATACCCCCGCCGCGACCGCCGCCCTGATGGTTTCCTTCACCGGTTCCAGCCTGCCCCCGGTGTGCTCTCGGTAGAACTCGTCGTCGAAAGCTTTCAAGTCGATATTCATCGCGTCCAGCGACGGAAGCAGTTCGGCAAGCGGCTCAGGGTTTATATAGCCATTTGTCACCAGCGCCACCTTGCGACCGGCGCGTCTGATGAGGGGCGCGCAGTCCCTGATAAACTCAAACCAGATCAGAGGCTCGTTGTAAGTGAAAGCGACGCTTGGGCAATCCTCCCGCGCCGCCAGTTCGGCAAGCTGTTCCGGCTCAATGCGTCGCGTCGCCGGGCTGCCCTGAGATATCTCGTAATTCTGGCAGAACGAACAGTTAAGATTGCAGCCCATTCCGCCGATGGAAAGTATGCTCGAACCGGGAAGGAAATGATAGAGGGGCTTTTTCTCCACCGGGTCTACCGCCAGCGAGGTGTAGAGGCCGTAAGAGGAGGCGAACAGCTTGCCGCCGCGCGCCGACCGCGCGCGGCAGAAACCCGCCCCGCCGTCCGGAACCACACACCCGCGCGGGCACAGCAGACACCTCGCGGCGCCCCCGCCAACGGACTCGTAATAAGCCGCCTCGCGCTCGGTCATCGCGCTCAACCCGCTCTCTCTGAGCCGCTTCCAGCCGCCCGGCCCTTCATCCCTGCTCAGGCGCGGTCGCCGGGAATCCTTCCGCCGACAACATCTTCTCCACCGGCTCGCCCGACCTTGCCAACAGCGTCGCCGTCGATATCCTCGACACGTACGCCGCGTCCGCCGTCAATATGATCGACGTCTGTTTCCCGTCCGATATGTCAATGGTTTCTTTTTTCTGTATCGTCTCCGCGCAGAACTTTTTGCCTTTCGAGTCCTGAGACATCGCCGAGATGTTGAAAATCCCTATCACGTCGTCTTTTCTGATAAGCACATTATTGCCTATGTGAAGAAACATGCGGCAACCTCCCGGCCCGCAGGCGCAACCGCTTGCCCGCGCGCGAAATCCATTATATTGCCAACCCTCGTTTAAGTCAAAAAGCGCCCGCCGGCGCCTCCGGCGGCCAAAGAAAATCTTTTGAAAAAGTTTCTCTTTGGAATCTCTTCAAAACGTTTCATTGGTCGTCGAGAGAGAATCGCTGCCGCGATTCTTCTCCCGACGCCCCTGTGAAAATGTTTAAGAAGAAGATTCTCATGAAAACCCTTTCCTAATATCTTTTCGCTGATATGCGCCGATGGCGCAGGCGAAGCCGCGACATCGGCGCTAGCATGAAATGTTTTGAAAGGGATTTTAAGGGAAAACTTTTCCTGATTCCCCCTGAAACTCATATAGTGTCACAGGGGGGCGAGTAAAATGTGAAAAGACCGATGGAATGGGGGTTTAGGGGGTATGCACTTGACTCAACCAACCCCAACCTGT
>JAKQBV010000545.1 GCA_029573925.1 bacterium | reverse complement strand
CGGCGATGATGTTTTCTTTGGATTCCCGTCTGGCCATAAGGGAGATTACTTCCGATTCGGCGAAGACGGTGCATGTGTTAGAAATATCGACGGAGCGGTCGGCTTTGAGAGAGACGTCTCCGAAATCCACTAGCGGGACTTGAAGGGCCTGAGCCATGACTTCCAAGAAGCGCCCGGTTCCGGCGGCGCACTTGTCGTTCATAACAAAATCTATCACCTTGCCATTGTCGGAGAGGCTTATCGCTTTGCTGTCTTGCCCGCCGATGTCGATGACCGTCCTTGCGCCCTGCATCGAAAAATATGCGCCGCGTCCGTGGCAGCTTATCTCGCTGATTTCTTTGTCGGCTATCTTGCAACTGACGCGCCCGTATCCGGTCGCCACGATTTTGTCGGGCTTCTCGCCGGAAGCGGCGGAGTAAACTTCTTCCAAGCACTCGTTCATGACGGTTTCCATGTCGTGCCCGCCTTTGCGCAAAGACCTTGCTATCACTTGCGAGCCGTCGCTCAGAAGGACTGTTTTCACTGTGTTCGAACCGAGGTCTATTCCGAGTGTGATCAAGCTGTGGCTTTCCTTTCCTTGAGAGTTTCGATGAAAGCCTGAATTCTGGTGGCTATCTGTTCGTCCGAGTACGCGCGCGGATCGCACATGTCAGCCTCTATCATCAGAGCCGGCTTGCCCGTCCTTCTGGAAACCTCGTCTTTGATGTCGAGCTGCCCGAACGAATAAGGCTTGCAGCTCCTGTTGGAGTGAATGAGGAATCCGTCGGCTTTGAACCTGTTCATCAGGTTAACCATGTTCTTTATCTTGGTTTCGGTGTTTCTGTTCAGGTAGGCGGTGGCGTAAACTCGCGCCATGCTTTCGATAGGTTTCTCTACGCTTATATCGTTGTCCGCCCATGCGTTGGTATACGTGTCCGCGACCAGCACCGCGCCGTAGTTAGCCAGAGTTTTTGACAGCCGCCGCATCTTGAACCATATCGGCAGGTTGTCCCATATCAGCCTGAACTTTTCTTCCGGAACGGGCGATATTTTTCTGTCCGCAAGACTCTGAAGCTCAACCTTGAGCTGCTTGTAATAATCGACGACTTCCTGCGTTCCTCTTAGCGTGACTATGGGGGCAAGATACATGAACGCGTCGAAGCAGGTCATGGGAGCCGGCACATTTTCACAGATGCTAAGAACTTCGTTCCAAAGGTTAACTGCTTCGTCGGAAAGTTCGCCGACGCGGATAAATTCCTTTTCGCTGAATCTCTTGCCGGTGGCTTTTTCGATCTGAGTTATCATCTCGCCGAACTGAGCCGTGACGTATTCTATAATCTCGGTGGTTTCGCCGTCATAGTTATACGGAGTGTCCACGATAATGAGCGGAACGTTGAAGAATCTGGCCTGAACTTCATACCATTTGAGGACGGTTCCGCAGATATTGTTGCAGCAGACAAGAAGGTCGGGCTTCGGGAGCCCGGCTCCGAAAACGGCGCGCCCGCCGAGGAATTTCGGCCTGATGTCGATAGGGCTTTTCTTGAGCACGGCCGAGCCGACATCGCACCTGAAATACGAGCAGAGGTCGCGCGAGTAGCCAAGGTCTTCGGCGGCGTCGGAGAGTTCCGGGCCCATCTTGCGCGCGCCTATCATCGCTCCGTGGTTCTCGGGATAGATGGGGGTAATGCCCATCGATATGAGAGGCTCCACAGGGCCGCCGCTTGTTATCCACGCTATTTTCTTTCTCGTCAGCCACGAGAACTTCGCCTTCATGTAATAGCCGACCATCAGCTTGCGAAGCCGCTCGTTGCTGGATATCTCGCTTAATTGATTGAACTGTTCCATGATTGCTTTCTCCAGAATGTCAGGAAATCATTTCCACAAACGCCTGCAGCTTGGTGCGCAACTGTCCGGACTGCGCGACGGACTGCTCCATCTCGATAAGTTGTGTCGGAACCTTTTTTCCCTCGATGGCTTTTCTGAGGTCCGGGTAGTCGAAGCAGTGCGGGTCGCAGAACTTGAGGTAAAGGAAAATTACGCCGTCGATGGAGCGCTTCTCGATAAGCTCAAGCAGCCAGCGCTCGCGGGAGTGCACGTCGCGGTGTTTCGCCGCGCAGTGCGGGCGGCTAAGGTATCTGCGCGTCACTCCTTCGACCGTCGGCTCCGACACCTGCGTCGAGAAATATCTTCTTCCCGTGCACAGATCGTCGTCCGCTATCATCGCCCCGAACTCGTCGGCGAGGTCGTACACTTCCTCGTTTATATTCACGCTTCCGACAAGCATTATTCTTTTCCTCTTCGAGTCCTCAGGAGCCTTTTCGTCGAAAGAGGAAAGGAATTGTTCCAGCCATTTGTTCGCCTCGCGCTTGTCCAAGCATTGAGTCATTATCACCGACTGGAGCAGGAGACGGCTGGGAATCTCGCCGGGATACTTCAGATGCGTTCCGTAAAGCTTTTCAAGCAGCGTTCGATTCTTGTTGTACGCGGTCACGCTTTCCTTGAGGCTGTCCGAACTGAGCGGCCTGCCGGTGAACTCTTCGACGGATTTGAGAAACCGTTTCGTTTCAGCGAGCGCGTAGTTGTATGGAATCTCCCCGTCGAGCCGCGAAGGGAAATTTATGTTCTTTACGAACGCCTTGGGGAAGTTCTTTTTATATATGTCATGGAACTGCTGCATGGTGTCGCATGTGTGAGCGAAGAGCAGTCCGTCGAGAGAGGCGTAAACTCCGTCGATGAACTCCTCCATAAGGCTGCGCACCTGAGAACAGCAATAAGACTGAAAATGCCGCTCCGCAGACTGGATTGTCTGAGCGCGGCCCAGCATCCTCACTGGGATTATCCCCATCGCGTCAATCAGTTCTTCCGGCACATAACTGCACGTGTAGCCGAACACCGGCCTTTCCTGTCTCTTGTAACTGTTTATCTGCTCGACAGGATTGCGGCTGACCGATTCGACGAATTTAATGAAATCGGCTCTATCCATGTTGAAAACCTCGCCTGCGTTTGTTAATCATTCAAAATAAGCTATAGGCGCTTCCCGCGCCCATTTCAACGCCATATATAGATAACACATAAATGTGCGGGTATCAACAAATAATTTCCTGATTGCCACTAAAACTCAGATAGTGAAATTGCGTAATTTTGGACTGCGGCGATTAATCGCCGCTTTAGATAAGGCGATTCATCGCCTTTATTAAAAAGCGACTGAAGTCGCTTATATGAAAGCGACAATGAATTG
>JAKQBV010000495.1 GCA_029573925.1 bacterium | reverse complement strand
GTCTGCTTCGATGGTTTTCTGGAAATACGCGAGAGCTTCTTTCTGCCGGTTCATGGAAGCGAGGAGGGAAGCCAGCCGCGCGCATGCCTGCGGCTTGAGTTCTTTTGGCTCCGGCGCGTCTGCCAAGATTAAATAGGCATCGACGGCTTGCTGAAGCCTGCCTTCTTTTTCGAGGAGAGCGGCGAGCATGAGAGCCGAGTGGTCTTTCATCGCTCCGTCCGGCAGGGCGACAAGCAGTCCGCGCAACATTGCTTCCGCGCCTTCGGCGTCGCCCGCGAGCAACTTCCTCTCTGCGGCGGTTATCGCCTGAACGTGGATGGGATCGGCGGTCTCGGCGTCCTTAAGAAAGAGCGCGCGGCTGATGGCGTCTCCCACGCTGCGGCTTTCAGGGTATCGTCGCGCAAGATTCAGATAAAGCTCTACCGCAGCCTCGAACCGAAGCGAGAACCGCTCAATTTCCGCTCTGTAAAAAAGAATCCTGTCGGCAAACCTCTGAGCGCGCGGGTCTGCGGACAACCTTTCTAAAGCCACTCCGGCGTGTTCGTGTTCTCCGAGTTTGAACGCCGCCACAGCCTCTTCCACTTCGGCGAGAGAGCGGTACGGACTTCCGGGATGTTCCGACGCGAGCCTCGCGTAGTATCCTCTAGCAGACAACACATCGCCTCGTTCGTTGGAAATCCTAGCGATGAGGGCGAGAGCTTCGTCCGCCTGAGGGGCGTTGTGAAAACCGTCCGCTACCTTGCGGAAACAGTTTTCCGCTCTGACGGACTCGCCGGAGGCGAGCCACGCCCTGCCCGCCTGCATGAGTTTGACGGAAGGGTCGCCCGGTTCAATTTCGGCGGCGGACTCGAACAGGCGAGCGGCGAGCGCGGGGGCCGAGCGCGACATCAGCCGCCCGGCGACCTCTGACCTAGCGTCCGGGCGCGCCTGTGCAATTTTTTCCATCCTTTGCTCGGCTCCGGCCTCGTTCCCGCGCAATATCAGCGCCTCGGCTGCCATAAGCCAAAGCTCCGCTATGTCGGGCCGGTCGTCTGCGGCACGCTCTATCATCCCGACCCCTTCGCCGTCCGGACCCTCAGCTTCAAGCAGCTTGAACACCGCTTCCCGCGCGCCCGCGTCTCCGGGCGTTTCAGCGATGACTTTCAAATACTCATCTATCGCTTCCCTGTTCCTCATTTGCATCTGGAATATCCACGCCATATCGCGAGCGAAAAGAGACGGCTGCCCCAGCGCTTCCCGCCCGCGCGCGTACAAATCTATTATCATGTCGTACAGCCGATGCTGCCTGAGATACCCCGTCATCCGGTAATATGATTGGACATCGGAAGGATTGAACGCAGCGGCGGCCCTCCACGCTTCGAGAGCTTTTTCCATTTCCCCTTCGGCAAGCCACAGCGCGCCGAGATCGCGCAGCGCCGGCTCGTATCCGGGTTGTATTTCCAGCGCGCGCTCAAGGGTTTCCCTAGCCTTTGTCACCCATTGCTCTTTGTAATACATCTTCGACAACTCGACCGCGTCGGCGACGCTGCCCGGTTCCGCCTTCAATATGGTTTCCAGTTCCAGCATCGCCTCTATCGTCTTTCCATCCCAAACATACAAATCCTTAAGACGGCGAGCCTGCTCAAGGTCTCCGGGCGAGTTTTTCTTATTCAGTTCGAGCACGGCGACAAGTTCCTTCATCCGTCCGGCGTCCTTGTAAGCCTTGAACAACAGTTCCCTTAAACCCCTGTTGTCCGGTTGCTCTTTGGTCAGGCTTTCAATCACCGGAATAGCTTGGTCATATTTGGCTCTGTCGAGCAGGATATTGAACAACTGCAACCGAACGGAGACATCGCCGGGGTGGACGGAAAGGAAAGCCGCCGCAGCGGTCTCGGCCTCGTAAAGCAGCCCCGCCCTCGTGTACATCTGGATGAGTTCGCGGCCTGCCCTTTCGGCAGATTGCGTTCCGGTTTTCGCCACGAGCGACCTCAGGACAGCCGCCGCCTCTTCCCGCCTTCCAAGCCCTTCGTAAAGAAACGCGAGGTCGAACTTCACCCTTTCCGCCACCCCGCTGGCTGGATACAGGTCGAGGCAGGCCTCGTAAAGCGCCGCCGCGTCCGCGCTTCTGCCGCTCTTTCTGATGATGTCGGCGGCGAGCGCGAGCGCCTCCGGCGCTCGCGGGTGAGACTGATTCTCCGTCGCCGCCTTTAGATACGCCGCCTCCGCCTCCGCCGGACGCCCCATATTCTCATACAAGCGGCCCAGTTGTATCAGCGCCTCGCACGCAAGCTGGTCCGCCGGATGTTCGTCCGCTATCCGCGCCAGCATCGCCGCAGCTTCCGCCCGCCTGCCGCCGCTGATGAGGCTCATGCTATCGTTGAACATGTCTGCGGGAGTCTTTGTTTCGGCTCGCGCAACGCCGAGCGCGAAGAGCGGCAAAAACATCGCGGCGGCCGCCGCCACCCATGACATATTGATTCGTTCGGCAAATATTCTTTTCATGCCGCTCAATCCCGCCGCGCTTTTCGCCCGGCGCGCTATTCGCCTTTCAGCAATTCTTTATAGTAGTTTTCTATGATGCCCTCGAAACCTTCGGGGGCCGGCTCGCCCTTCAGATTTTCGATCTGCCTCAGCACATGTTCCGGCAGCAGGTCTCGCGACACGTCTATCGCCTTTGGAGAGATGGCGGGGACGTATTCCTTCGCCGATTCGGCAACCCTCTTTTCCTCAAGCGATTCCTTGCGCAGAGACAAAGCGGACTCCCTAAGCCTCCGAAGCGCGTTTGACTGCCTCCTCTTCACCTCGACCGTGATCCTGCCCCCCTCCATGTCTTTGCGTATCATTTCCATCTCTTCGCTTATTTGTTTAAGCCGCTCCGACATTCCCCCCACGTTTCCCATGTCATCCATGAGTTGTCCGAGGCCGTCTCCAATAAGTTTCTGCTGCATGGCTAGGCTTTGCATTCCGGCGGACATCTGCGGGATCGGCAGACCGGATTCGCCGAGCCTTTCCGTCGCCTCGTTGAGAGCCTGTTGACTATCGGCAAGCTGCCGCAGCCTGCCCATGAACGACTCCAATTCGGACGCGGAAGACTCCATGCCGGCGCGTTTTTCGGCGTCCAACAGAGAGACCGCGAGTTGGTTCAGCCGCAGAGAGGCCGAGTTCTGGCTCGACGCCGCTTCGTCCAGCTTCATTTCCGAAAAACTCTCCACAGAGCGAGCGAGCGCCCTCGCCGCTTCCGCCGCTATCAACGGCGCGTTCTGAGACACGGCCAGAGAAAACGACGCCAAAGCGGCGGCATCCTGAGCCAGAGTTTCTGCGGCCAAACGGGCCAGTTGCTGCTCGTCCGCAGCCTTCTTAAACTCAGGGGCTGAAGGCCGCGCGCCCGTCCTCTCCATCATTTTCTCCGTCTTCGCCCTTGTCGCCTCGTGCGCCGCAGACACATCTAGCGTCCCTCGCAGCAGCCGCCTTATCATCTCTTTCTCTTTCGCGGACATCTTTGCCGCAAACTCGCCCGCCGCGCCTTTCAGCTTGTCGTTCATCTTGCGCAAAGTCTCCAGCGCCGCCCGCTCGTTGTCCGCCGCTTTTTTTAGCGAGCAACGCCCCAGAGAATCCCTCGCGCCCGCCATTCTTCCTTTCAATTTTTCAGTCCCCGCCGTCTCCGCCGCCGACTTCAGAGCGTCCGCAGTTTCCGGCGACGCGCCTTCCATCTCTTCAGCCAAAGCCTCTATGTAATCAAGCGCGGAATCCGCGCCGTCGTGTATCCGGGCCTGTTCCCGCGACTGCGCCGCCGCCTCGGAGCATTGCGCCGCGTCCGGCTTCCTGTCCCCGGCGGCCTCGTTCAGCGCCTGTGTCCTGTCCAGAAGGCTCTCCTGCCTCTCCTCAAGCTCCTTGAACCGCGCGCTCGCCGCCGCAAGTTTCTGCTCTTCACGCACGCGCTTCATCTTCTGAATCGTCCTGTCGAGATTGTCCAGCGCCGCCCTCCGCTCCTTCATCGCCTGCATCATCAGCGCGTCCGTGTTTTCGAATCTCGCGCTCTCCAATTGTTTCCTTATTTTTTCAACAAGCTCGCGGATTTCGTCCGTCATTATCTCCTGCATCAGCTTGTTCAGCTCGTTCATTTTCGACACTGTCTCAAGATTGACGAACTCGTTGTTCCTCATGCGTTCGACAGTTTCTTCCAGCCTTTTCGACAGTTGGGCAAGCTCCGAATCGAGCGCAAGCGTCCGCTCTACCGCACGCTCCGTCTCAGCCGTCCATTTCCTGCCGCCGTCTTCCCTGAGTTCACGGGAAAGATTCCGCGCCATCTCCTCCGTTCTTTCAGCAAGACTCCGGCCTTCGCCCAGCAGCGCCTCCAAATTCATTTCGATGTCTTCCTGCGCGGCGAGTATTTCCCTGTAATCCTCCACCTTCGACAGAACCCTAACGCGCCTGATCTCCGACCTCGCGGTTTTCGGTCCAGTCAGCGCGTCGTTGTCCGTGGCGGAAAGAAAATATTCAAGAGTTTCGCCCTCGTAAACGCCCAGTTCCTTAAGATCAAGCCGGAACTCAAACAGCAACTCTTTTCCCGGCCTCGCGTTTATCTGGACAGTTTCATGCCTACCGGAATCCGCCGCCCGATAGTGAACCGACACTCGGTCGACACGGTAGTCGTCTCTCGATTCCCCTCTGACAACCACAATCGAGTCCTTATTGGCGTCGATGTCGTTTTCAGGCTTGATAATCGCGATTTCAGGCGGCTCGTCCGCAACCGACTCAACCACATAACGCGGCGGTTTCGCATTGATGAATCCATTTTCGTCGGTCAGCAGAATCTCATATCTGCCGCTTCTCTCGACATCGAAACTGCCTTCCGCGCTCGCGCCGTCAACTGCCAATTCTGTCTCGTCCTCGTTATCGAACAGAAGTCGCGCGCTTCGCAGCGGCGAAGTAGCTTCCGCAGATATGAACACCTGAGAACCGAACGGAGCCTTAATATCCCCGCCGCCGGAACGCCGCTCTTCCTTCAACCCGGTGTGGCTAGGATAGATAATCTTCAGGCTCACCGACCTCACTCCCGGCGGTTCGACAGCCTTCACTGTGTATTTACGCGTCTGAAAATTTTTATATTCAACTGAATATGACATGTCGCCGGGGAGAGAGCCTACCTTGAATACAAACGTCGATACGTTTCCATTCTCCGCGCGCGCCGACTCCATCTTTTCAACTCGCGGCCCAAGTCCCGCCCTCTCAAGAATGATAACGGGAATCCCTGATGTGACTCCTGTAAGTCTCGCTTCTATTGCCACTTCGCTTCCGACGGGCGCGACAATATCGCCGGTAATCCATTGAAGCTTTATTTTTTCGCGGACAGGCAAATAAGGGGGAGACATGTAGGAGACAAACCCGGACGGCGAGGCGTCGCCTATAGCCAGCGCCGCCGCCACAACCGCCCCTGCGGCCGCCAGCGCAATCAGCGATTTTCTCATTCCCGGCATGTTCAGAGCTTCAGAGTATGAGAAATGAGACATCTCCGCAACCGTCTCTTCCAACAAAGACGAAAGCCGCCCCAAATCGAAAGCTGCTTTGCCTGTTTCCGCGTCCGAAAAAAGCTCGACGCAGTTGACCGCTTTGCCGGATAACGACGAATGCTTTCTTTCAACCAGAAGCGCTATGTCCTTCAAAGTCAGAGGCCTGACGAGGGGAACGACGAACAGGCACACGACGGCGGAAAAGGAAATAACAAACGCCGAAAGAACAATGGCGGCGCGCGGCGCGCCTGTCGCGCCTGCGACCATTCCGAGCGCGTTAGGAACCATCAGCGCGATCAAAGCCGCCGCAGCCCCCCGCGCCGCCTCCATTGCCCGCCATAATGTTTTCAGCCGGGCAAGTCTTTCGGCGATTATTCGAAAGTTGTTTTTGTCTTTCTCATTCATAAGACATCAAAAACGCCATTCGGATCAACAAAGCATTAACCTGCATTTTCACCAATGCTGGTTGAAATCGAAGAAAGAGATGTGATACGAGGCGAATCGAGCGAGAGCATACTGTTTCGCATGTGACGGCAGTTCGAGTCGATGATTCAAATACATGGATCGCCCTTTTTTCGATTTCCCGGATTTTTCTCATGAAAAATTCGGCTTAAGCAATCATATCTATTATAACAATTACAGCGTCGGATGCCTCCGTCGCGCTTTCACGAAAAAGCCGCCGGAACTACCCGGCGGCTTTTCTATTCGCTAATGTCCATCGCGCTCGCTCAAACCAGAGCCGATGTATGCCGCAATAAGCCTTAAGGAACCGTTTCCGGCAATGTCGTCGTAGCCTGACACACGTTAAGGCTCACGTTCCCTAGATGATTTGCGTTTCCTGAGTTGTCCAGTGTCTGAACGCAGAACTCATAAGTGGTGTCCGGGTTCAGGTTTGAAATGACAGCAACGTTACTGGTTGTTATCGAATGCCTGCTGCCATCTACCCAGATGATGTAGCCGCCGCCTCTGTCAGGAGGAACGCCCGGCCAACTCAACGCCTGACCCGTAACCGCCGTGCAGTCGCTCGGATGATCCCACATGATTGTCACCGCGCGTTCTGCCGCCGTGATTGAAACATTCCTAGGATTCGGCGGACGTTTCAAATAGCTCCAAACTTCAGAGAAAACCCATGTGTTCCCGCACGTTCCGCCGTCGGGCGTCACGCTGGCCCCAACCCTCCAATAATATACGACTCCGTTCGTCATTGGAACATAGTGTCCATCCTGTATTGATCCTACGAAGCACTGTTGATACGGGCAAGGGAATGTCCCGTGCATCGGGCTTGCTGAATAGTCCGTGAAAACAATATTTCTGAAATCATAAGTATCCGAAACGTCTATCCTGTAGCAGGATTTTCCGAGAGCAAATGGTATCGGGCTCCAATAGTAAGATGCGTCCACGCAACTGACGGACACGCAGTTGCCGATTCCGGCTCCAGTCGGATCAAGCGTCGGGTCGCACGCGCCATTTCCGGGAGGCGACGCCAGAACGACAGACGGTATAAGCACCGTGAACGAGTTGTATGGCGACCAGTCTCCGGGATACCCTTCTCCTGAAACTGTCTGTACCCCGGATGCGTCTCTCGCCCTCACCCTCCAACTGAATATATCTCCGTTGGTCACGCTTGTCGTCGACAGGTCGCAGAAAGTGTTCTGCGTGTTCGTTCGCGGCGGGTCAGGCGGATTCTCAGGCACGTACAGAAATTGCGGGTTGCACAGGAAGGGTCTGCCGTTGCTGAGAATTTCTATGTCGTAGCTCGCCGCGCCTATGACGCCTGATATTTGCTGCGTGCCCACTTCCCCGCCGTCCCAGTCGAAATGCAAGCACAATGTCGAAGACGCGCCGTCGCAATCGTCTACCATCATTACCTGTTCGCCATGCATCGGCGCGAGCAATCTCGGTTTGGGAAGCCCGGTGATGAACTCCCTCGAATTGGCGTCGTTAAACGGCGTCCCCTGAACGGTCACGTTCCACCTATATCTCCGCCCTGCCATGAACTCTATGTTTTCCGATGTCGAGTTAAGGTAGCAACCTGAAATTGTTTTCTGGAATATCGTCACATAGCTGGCTGTTCCGGGAGGAGCGCCGTCGGGCAACGCGTCGTCGGACGCCTCGATTGCCTCGATCCTGAAAATATATCCCGAATGCTGGCTCATCTCCGTGCATACGAAATCAATGTTATATTTGTATGTGGGTTGACTGTAGAACGGATCAAGCACTATTCCTGCTGAAATGTCCGGACCAATTATCTCATTGTTAGCGGGCGAAGTTAAGATTGGAGCTTCGTTCCCCGTAACATAGAATGTTCTTCTATTCACGTTCGGCCATGAGCCTGACACCGCTCCGTAATCGTCGAATGCCCTGACTTCCCACATATACGTGCCCGACAGAGAGCAGGTCGGATCGCCCGATAGATTGCACGGGTTCAAATCCACGTTCGACATCGTGGCTTCATTCGCCGTAACGTTCTGCTGCCATATTATCGGGAAGTAAGTGCAGTTGTCTCCCGTTCCCTGAACGCTGCAGACTCGCACTGTATATCCCGCCGCTCCCGGCGTGAGCGTCCATCTAAACGTTATGTTGTTTGCTCCGCTCACTGCTATGTATTCGCTGTTGCCCGGGCTGACCGGGTCTGGCGGGAACAGGTTCTTGATAAACTGCGACTGCGAACAGCTCGACGTGTATATCGGGAACTTGCTGTTCGCCGAGCAGACCCTCCACGCATACTCGTTGCTCGCTCCCGTTTGGCTTGGAGTCGTCGGATTCTTCAGCGTTTCCTTCGCGGTTCCGTCAGCGTTGTAAAGAACGGATGTCGTGTCGCCGCTCAGTGTCGTGTTCCATATGTACTTCGTCGGATTGCCGAAGCCATCCGCCTTTTGAACCAGTTGAAAGTGGTAAAACTCGGCGCCGTTTTCCTTCAGCCATTGGAACTCCGGCTGCGGCACGAATATCGACTGGTCGTAAAGCGGATAATAAATCGTCGGCCCTTTCAAGAGCAAAGTTACCGACTGCGGAGTCGAGGGGTTGCTTTCCTCCGCATATTCGTCTATCGCGGCCACATAATAGTAGTATGTTCTGCCGCGAGCGAGATATGTGTCTTCGTAACAAACAACATTTGTTTTGGTGGGACTGCATGCCGTGTTCAACACTTCGGCCACGTTGAATGTGCATACGCCCATTCCATATCCCTCTTCTCCTTGCACATCGTGGCATCTGTAAATCCTGAATCTTTCCACGCTGGCTGAAGACGGTTTCTGCCAGTACAGCGTTATCGAACTGTTAGAATCATTGGGGAACGTCGGCTCCGACTGCTGTGGCGAACAGTACGCCCCTCCGCACCAATTCGGGGCGTCCGGTTTTCCTATCGATTCCTGCTTGGTGAACTTGAACGCTGTGCTCCACTCTGAAAATATGAAATCGTTCCTCGCTCTTACCGACCACCTGTAGGTTTTTCCTTTTTCAAGCCTCGGTCCTCCGTATTGAATCGAAGTCCCGCTTATGGATGACGGCTCCCAGACAGTCTGATTGTTAGACTCATCGATAAGCTGCAAATCGTATCTGACAGAAGCCGTTCCGTTTCCCGAGAACCAGATGAAGGTCGGATCGTCTGACGTCATAACTTTCGCCGTCACCGCTCCCGGACTTATCAGTTCAGGCCTTTGCAACGGCGGGCGCGCGGACTTCGACACAGACTGTTGGCTTGGCACGCCTCCTGTCGTTATGCTTGCAAGCTTATAGAAATATTCCGTTCCGTTCACAACGCTGATATCGCAATAACCCGGCTTCGTTTCGCTGAACTGCACAGGGCAATTCTCGCTAGGCGGAGATGTCCCCAGTTGCGATTTATATACAGTATCAAGCGTGGAGAGGCTGGTTGACGATGTTCCTCTGTACACCCTGTAACCGATGACATTGGGGTCTGTTATTTCATACCATTCGAGAGAAACTATCCGGTCGCCCGTCAGCACGGGCTGCAATCCTGATCCGCTGACCCATTGGGGAATCGGCAAGTCCGAAGCTTCAGTCGGAGCGCGCTTTGTGAACTGCGCCGTGTTCGCGCTCGTGTACGAACACCCGTTGTCTGCCAGCACATACCAATAATACGTCATGTCGTCGAGCAACTCTTCCCCGGAGTACGGGTCTGAATTTGCGGCGGCGTCCAAAATATTGAAGTAAACGCTCGCTCCGCTCTGGTTATACACATTTAACACATATTTCCTAGCGCACGGATCGCTCTGCCACAAAAATGTCGGGTCTGAATACAGGATGTCCGATCCATTAGAAGGGCTAATCGTCGATGGCGCTTTAGTTATCGCGCAACATTCTTCTCCTACGTATCCTCCCGTGTACGTAAACTGCCAGCTTACTGAAGCAAGCTCTTTGCCTCTCGAGTTGGTGTATCCGTCGACGCGCCATCTGTACGTGTTGTTATGGTATAGACTTGAGCCGCCGTAAGCCACCGTATAGGTCTGTCTAGCTCCGGAGCTTGAAGCTCCTTCCCCTTGTTGCCGGAATGAGAACAACACTTCCTTCATTGCCGCCGTGGTTTCCAATGTGACAATGTAATAATCCATCGTCCCTGATCCTGTAAAAATCAGAGATGGCTTCGAATTTTGTATGCTTGAATTATTTGCCGGCGAAATGAGAGTTATATCTTCGATTTTGCAGACTTCCGGATCCGCGGACGGAATCGCGCATTGAATCGGGGATATCAGAGCGTCCTGTTCCTGATTATTGCTCACGCCCTGAATGGCATAACAGACCTGTTGGTCGTTCGTCATGTTGGTTAATTCATAGCTCTCGACATTTCTTCCGATTATCGTGGTCTTCACAGTCGAGCATGATGTCGGAGAGCAGTCGTATATCTTGTATCCGGTCGCGCTCGTGCTTTCCAGCGCCTGCCAGTACAGCCCCACGGAGCCATCTCCGCATTGCGCCTTGAAATTGCTCGGCCTCGGAAGAGGCGATACCCGGTTGTCATTAACCACGACATAAGGAGTGAAATGCGTCACGTTGCAGGACACGCCGTATCTGTTGCCTATCGCAGCGTGCCTGCCGTAAGTCGAATCGAGCACTTCCCATGTCCCGAAATCAGTGTTACATGTGGCGCAGCTCAACTTGGACGAATCTTCGAAAGCAATGTTCGTCATGTCAAAAACCAGCGTGTATCCGTTGCCGGGAAGCGTCGAGTCTTTTGTCGTTGTCGACAGGAAAAACTCGTAGGCGACCGTGTTTATCGGCACGATGCTTGCGCTCGAATTCCAGCAGGACATCAGTCCGGCGTCCGATGCGGGATTGGTGATTTTTATAGGAGCGCCGGGGATATAGTCCACATTGAACGGCGTCGGCGAATACACGACTGCCTTGTTGTCCGCGCTCGCCACGGAGGAAGGCCCAAGCTGCGCCTGCGGCGATTCGGCCTTGCTCCCTCCTCTGGAAACAGCCGCCACAACTCCCACCGCCAGCAATCCTATTACCAACGGGCTTAACTTCTTCTTTTCGGGAACCTTTTTGATCCCGCCGGTCAACTCCTCGTAAACAGCCGGCGTGTAAACCAGCCTCGCTCTGTCTCCGGCCTTGATGCTCACGCCTTTTTTTTGTTCGATTATTTTGCCGACCGAATGCGCGATGCTAACTTCGTCTATCTCTATGGAGGCGACTTGGCGGTCGCCCCTCATGATTGCAATCTCGGCTCCAACCCTGACGTTGTCTCTCTGAGCAAGGTTCGTGTAAACCTTGTTTCCCTTCAGCATGGTGACAACGCCGAACTTGGACATGTTTTCGAAAAGGAATCCGACCGCGTTCCTGACGCCGTCCCTGACCGCCATCTCGGCGAGTTGCTCCATCGTCCCGGAAAAACCGAGCCTAGCCACCCTGCCGACTACCACCGCCTCGCTCAACAGATGCCCTTCAGCCACGGAATACATCGACAGCCCGACTTCCACCTGCGCCTGTTCCGTGCCGGAATATTTAATGTCGCTCACGAACCCGACCACCACTGCGTCCGCTCCGACCGCTTCGCCGACTGATATCGCCACGTCCGGATTGGGCTTTAACCCTCTCATTGCCTCGACGATTTTCGCTCTGGCCATCAAGTCGCAATCCTCAACGTCAGACAGTTCGGCCAACAGCATGTCGATCCCGAAATTATCCGCAAGAATGTTGCTTTTGGTAAGGTTCTCAATGCCGACCGCCGCTATGGTGATTTTCTTCTGCGCGGCTTTCTGCGCGAGCGCCGTCCCAGCCCCGTCGCCGTATGTAAGCGTCAGCGTTATCGCCGCCAGCAGATACGACGCCACCCATCTTGTGAGCCTCATCTCCAGTATCTTTCCGAACATGCTTTCCCTCCGGGATTGTTTCTTATGTTCCCGATCCGCTTATGCTTTAGGATTTGCTATCCGCCACTTCCTCTTTGCGCTTAACGCGCTCTCATTTCCATCTTCGATATTCCGTCTAACAAGTGATAATCGCAAAATTGTCCGAGGGCCGTAGAAAACTCCTCCGCCGCTTTTCGGTCATCATTTGCCAGAACAGAGATAGCCGCCGCATTCGCCGCCGCTTCTTCTCTGCTGTCTATTTCAATTTCCAGCAATCCTTTCGCCGCCGTCCTAGCGCTTCTCCCGAACCCCATAGCTCCCGGCCTCAATTTCCGGCCTCCCCCGCAAACGCCGCAAACCGCCCCTCCAGCTTCCACGCTCCATCCCTCTCCGCCGTTCTCAACGCCACTCCCGCATTCGGCGCATACATCCATCTCCGGCGCCTGTCCGGACGCCAAAAGAAGACCCCATTTGATAACCGTCATTATTATATCATGCCGTATAGAGAATTGTAAAAGCTTCAATACATTTTTTGTAAATATATATAGTGTGGCATCCGGCGAACCTGCCGGCAGGGCCTTTATGACATACCTAGACAAAAAACCAGCGGCGGCGAGACTCTCGGGCTTCTTTTTAAGCTCAAAATAACAGTTTATAGCTTCCCATTCCGTCAGGATGTCAGTCCCACGACTTTCCGCCAAGAAGAACAAACCTTCAGTAAGAGGTTCTACAGCTCCCCTTAATGTGCTTTCCAATTTCTTCGTGCCTCTAGCGGTCATACGGATTCTGCCGCGCTCAAGGGTGAACACTTCCGCCTCGACGTCCCGCTCTCCCTTCAAGTCCGAGTCGAGCACAATTCCTGTGACCGTATAATTCGCCACTTTCTCACCAGCCGCTATTTTCTTGCGCAATTATATATAAACAACGCGATTCAGCCAACATCGGCCTTGCCCGCATATCAAGTCTGATTCCTGCGCAGTTGACGCCATTTTTTTTATTCTTCTTTCAGACGAAGCAACGATTGCGTAGTAGAATATAATTTATTGCTTGTGAATTGTGAGGGCTATTAAGCGGAACATGAAGAATATCATAAAAACAACAGGAGTGGCGCTCACAATCGCATCGGTTATATTCGCGGCAGGTTGCGGCGGCGGCGGCAGGTCCGCGGACCGTGCGAACCAAAATGGCGGAAACACCGGCATGCCAGTCACCGCTCCGCCGTGGTACCCTCCTGCTCTGGACCAGCGAGTCCGCACCACCGCAGTTTTCGACCACGTCACTTATTATCTTCCCGCTCTCGAATCATGGTATCTTTACGATGCCACAGCGGGATACACTTGGATATCAGCCATAGGATCGACTCCCGGACTTTCCGCTTCGATGACCAATCCCTTTTCCAAAGTCGGCGTCATGATTATTCCGACAAAAACTTATCAGAATCCCGGAACGGTAGAGTTCTATATCGACGGTCAATCAGTCGGAACGCTTGATCTGTCATCGCCGACGCCCTTTGAGGGTTATAAAGAAGATTTTGTTTCATATTATGAAATATCCACGGGCCTTTCGGAAACGCCGCACACGGTTACGCTGGTGATAAAGTCGGGAACGGTGGCTTTCGACGGCTGGAGAATGGAATATAAGAATCAGGCATATCACATAGACTGCGGGGACGCGAACACTCTCGAAAGCGACACGATAGAAGCGGCGACTCAGGTTCGCGACGGACTGGAAGCGTACGCGGGACACGCTGGCGCGTTGCCGGACCCTGACGATTTTACCGAGCTATTCTCCTATATGGACAATTATTACGACATCTTTGACGACTATCCTAAGAATCCTTTCACAAAGGATCCGATGCGCAACAGCTCAGTTTACAGCGCCGGCGATTACGACTATGTTTACGGCTCTGAAACCGAGTACACTTTAAGCGCGTATGGCGGAACCGGAACCTTGATTACTTTCACAGAGGACTCTGTAGAGACGAATATTTTACAGATGTCGCTTTCCGCTCCGATGAACCACTTCGCCACCACATCCGCGTTTATCGTTTTTGAAGGGGAAACAGCCTATAACGGTTCGGGCGACTGGGGCGGCCCGAATCTTTCGATATGCTGCGGCATGAACGGTCAGATAAGCTTCCCAGCCACCGGGTCCTTCTCCATCCCCATCCGCTTGAAGGAAGGGGAAAATCAAATCAGGCTCACTTTGGCCGACCCGTTCGGCCAGCAGGTTTCCCTGCTGCGGGTGATATCTCTTGACACCACCGCCCCCGACATTATTCTAATCGGTCCCTTCCCGCCTGTGGGCGAAGTGGGAGCGCAGATAATCAATGTTTATGATTCTTCCGCCACTGTGAAAGCCTATGTGGAGCCTTTCTCCACCGCCACTCTTAACGGCGACCCGATGACTGTGGATTCAAACGGCGTATTCGAGATAGAGATGTCTCTGGAACCCGGCGCCAACGTTATCACCATCGTCGCGGCGGACAGATTCAACAACACCAACACAAAATCATGGACCATAATGTCGCACCAGTAATCAGTATTTCCGAACCAAACAATTCATAACTCAAACTCGACAAAAAAGAAAACGGGCCAGCTGTTCGTCAGGCCCGTTTTGAAATTTCGAAAGGTGTAATTAGTCTTCTATCTCAATGTTCATTGAGAGTTCGAGGAATTTACCCGAAGCTTTCGCTTTCTGAACAACGCTGTCGGTGATAGTTTCGCCGTGCCCGACCACTAAGGAACCGTCGTCGCCGACGACATCCTTGCTGACTTTTTTTCCGAGCATATATTTGATCTGTCTTCTTTCAAAAATCTCGCTGAGGCTTTGTTTGCTCTCTTCGCCCTCGTCCGAAGACACCGGTTCCTCGACAAGGCCCGCAGACTCGGCTGCGGAATCGAGATCGAGCAACTCTTCGATATCGACGTCGGAGGAAGCGTCGATGCCTGAACCAGCGACAGGTTCATCTTCGATAGGTTCGGGAATCGGTTCAGGTTCGAACACGGGGGCCGGGGCGGGTTTCGGAGCGGGTTTCGGAGCCGGAGCCGGGGCGGGTTTCGGAGCCGCGACGGGTCTGGGCTTGGGAGCCGGAACAACGCCGTCCGTAGCCAGCGCCAGCGCTTCTTCATGCGAAGAGCACAACGCGCTCAATGCGTCTTCTTTCACGATTATAATGTCTTTGCCAATTGTCTCGATGTAGTCTGCAGGGATTACATTTCTATCGGGCGAATCAAGTTTAGCGTCGCTTCTAAGCTGCATGCCGAGGATTTTGCCAGTGCGCGCAAGTATGCTGTACTCCTTGATTTCGCCTATCAGCTCGCCTTCCTGAGTGATTATTTTCGCGCCGACGATTGAAAGGCCTTTTTCAAGCAGCTTGGCCTGTTCCTGCATCTCCGCCAACGGCACCACCGACGAGCTGTTCTCGGTGGTTATGCAGAAGTCGCCTATGTTCTTTATCAGAGAAAAGGCGATCATCTTCGCGCCGGTGTACCACTTGTCGTCCTTGATCACCATCGACGAAATTGATTTTTGAATCGGGTCGATTATGAAATCCTCAACCACCCCGACCTGTTCGCCTTCCTCTATTGAAACTATCTGCAATCCCTTCAGTTCTTGACTCAACCTATAGAGTTTCATCCAACATTCCTCCGACTCAAGTTAATTTAATATCGTTTCCGGCGGCGAGCCAATGTGTTTGCCGGCGGATTATATTCTAATGTCAATTATGCCCGTGTGCGCCGGAAGCCTGAATTTTTTTTTCGCGGGGTTTTCCGCCGCCGCTTGAAGCTCTTCTTCCGGCTCGCCTTCCCTCTGTCCCTGTTTCTTCCCTTGGTTCCTTTCCTGATGCTCCTGAATCTTTCCAGATTCGTTCTCTTGGTCCGACTGCTGCACCTGCGTCTTCTGAATTTCTTTTCCCTTTTGTTCCTCGACCGATATGTTGTGCTGCGACATTCTCGCCTGATGCTGCTCAAGCATCTGCGCTTTTTCCACATCCGAGGTCTTGGAAAAAAGCACCATCATGTCCACCGAACGTATTGACATGAGCGGCTCCTTTCAAGACGACCCTCGGCTGTTCGCCAAGGGATTAACCGTAAACTCCCACTTGCACTTCGCCGTCCTGCTCGTAGAAAACCGTCGAATTGATCTGGTCCCTTATGTGCAATACGGCTTGTTTGATTATCAGTTTCACGCCGGGGTAAATAGCGTCTGATATCGTCACTTTTCCTTTAAAGGAGGAAGCGAGTATCTCTTCTAGTTCTTCTTCCCTCGCCTCCAGCTTTTTCAACTGGCCCATCAGGTTGAACTGGGCGCGGGTGAGCTGAAGCAGAAGATCTCTTTTGGCGGGCGGCAGAGTGCCTTGCTTTTCCTGAAGCAATTTCAACGATTTGACGCCTTTTTCGGATCTGTCGAGGTTCAGTTTGAGATTCTTTTTCTGCTCTTCTATCTGTCTTAGCTCTTCTCTGACCTTGGGGCTTCCGCCGGCTTCCACTTCGGTCGGAGTGGCCATATAATTCCCTATGACTCTGGCTCTGACTTCTTCGCCTGCGCTGACGCGGCCGCCCACGATGACGCCCTTCTTTCCTTCGGCGACTATGCTCTTCTTGGCCGTCACGTTAGAGAGAATCAGGCCGTCGCTAACTCTGATGTTCCCGCCTGCCTTTACCGTCGTATGTTCCAGAAATTTCGCTACGACGTCCTCTCCGGCCACGATGACGCCTTTGTCCTGACCATGCATTCCTTTATTGAGAAAAACGCTGCCGCCCGCCTCAATGACACATCCGCTCACAGGCCCATACACCGAAACATTCGAGTCGGCTTTTACCACGAACCCTTCCAAGATGCCGCCTTTGACAATCACGTCGCCCACGAAGCTTATGTTTCCTGTGGAGAAGTCAACGTCGCCTTTCACTTCGAACACCGGCAACACGTGAATCTTGCCCTGCACGAGCCGAGGCTGCCCGGCGATCTGCGACACGATAAGGTTGGGATTTTCCTGCGAAAAGGTGACGTTTTTGCCGATTGGAAACGGCGTGTCCTTGCCGGGCCGCGCCGGAATCTCTTCGCCGAGAACGTTCCTTCCCGCCTTGCCGGTCGTCGGAGGCGTTTTCTCCGCCAGAGGCTCTCCGATATGGACATTGCTGACTATGCCAAGTTCGTAATAGTCGACGTCGCCCTCGTCCGTCATCATCGGCTTGGGTTTGGCGTCCTCGACATTGAACAGGAACTCGATCTTGCCGTCCTGCCCGTCTTCAGACGGAGTTCCCTCCGCCACCACGACCTTCTCGTTATACCAAGCCTGCGCCACGATGTTCTGGATAACGTCTTCCTTCTGACCGAATCTGACGCCAGCCATCGCGAGCGCGGCTTTCACATCGTCCACATCTACTTCTTTGCCGCCCTTCGGCGGTATCATCGTCACCGAGGCTTCCATCTTATCGGAAGACACCGCGACTTCCACGCTGCCGTTGATCTTCCGGGCGATGGCGAACATTTTTCCCGTGCTGCCCTGTGTTTGAATAAGCCGGTCGATCGAGGAGTAGTCTATCTCGAAGTTCTCCGCGCCAACCTCTTCAAGAGCCATAAGGAACTGCTCGGCCACGACAGGCATTCCGCCCGTCTTCGCTTGATCGATGTCCGCCATGACCTCGCGGCCGTCGGAAGAAAACTGAAGTTTTATAGGTGAGTCATGCAATTTCGGTTCGCTCTCTTTTTCAGTTTGCGATGTCTGACGCTATCGCGGATATTTTACCACAACAACCTTTATTTATTAATGTTAATTCAAAATTATTAAGAAATGTCGCCGACGCCCTCTTCAATCGAAAAATATTTCTCGGTCTCTCTCCATCAGCGCGCTCTTCATCCTG